>NZ_KE992678.1:5183-43400 GCF_000466465.2 Clostridium sp. KLE 1755 | reverse complement strand
ATTACCTCTGCCCTCCTCTGACTCAAAAAAACGGCCAATATCCCCTTCTCAATACACAGTTCCATTGCCTTCCGGATCGCTTCCGCCGGTTCCATAGACTTCAGGAACTCTCTCACGCATCCTATAAATATAGCATATTCCTCTAGCTTCCGGCACCGTCCCATTAATTCCGCATTATGCCCCTCATTAATATTCAGTATACGGACACGTACCTCCAGACAGGCCATATCCGCTCCCTGCATAAACGCATCCGACAGCTTTAAAACCGAAACGTCCGGCAGCTGCTGTTCCCCATTGTAAAAGACAACGTATACCGGCGTAGGAATCTTCAAAAGCCTGGTGGAATAAATTAAACGATCATGGAAGAAGCGTTTATACAGGTCTGAAAAATAAAATAATCCCCGCAGCGGCATATTGGGATTAAAGGTGCTCTGATGTTCAAATAATCCCATTCTTCCATCCAGAAGAAAGGAAACATCATTCTTCATCCCCATATAGATTACATCATCCAGTGTGGTGATTTCCAATGCGTCCGGATCCGTATAATCCTTCTGACACAATGCGTTATACAGCTCCAGTAAATCTTTCCGTTCCGAAAATAACATCCGGAACATGCGGTCCTTATACGCCTTCTGGGGCTTGCGGGCCAGTACTGCTTCATTTGTGTGCATGGCAAATTTTCTCCTTGAACCTAAGATTTTTCAAGAAAAAACCGCTTCCGCAAACCAAATCATAATAAAATATCAAAAGGGATTTTTATAAGAATATTATAAAAGAAAGTTTGAAATATAGCAAGATAAAGTAAATAAATCCACAGAAGATGAAATCAGAAATGTTATGTAGAAGAAATTACAGAAGCGATCGCTTCCTGAAAGTAACTCTATTCTGACATTCTTCTATCCATGTGTCAAGCATTTTGGTTTTGACATTTTACAACTTTTATAGATTTTGGACTTTTATAGATTTTGGACTTTTATAGATTTTGGGCTTTTATAGATTTTGGGCTTTTACAGCTTTATTTTTTTACAGCTTTATTCTTTTATAGCTTTGTCCCTTTACAGCTTTATGCCTCCACAGCTTTTTTAATTTAGCCAGCCAGCCGCAGACGACAGAACCAGGCTCCTGCGTTCACAAGTCTGATTCCATCCTGATATATTCCGCTGTATTTTCACCTGCCTGTATGCCTACTTCATTGTATGCCTGCTGATAATAGTGAAACTCATCCTTCATCAGCCCGCGCGCCTTCATTTCCGCAAATTTACGGGACACCATTACCACCTCCGGGACCTTTTGGGCAAGGGCTTCCTGCGCCTGTCTGATATCCTCATAGCTGATTTTCTCCGCACCGTTATATCTTCCAATCCGTATGAGAAAGCATCTCTCCACGCCTTCCATTTTCATACGTTCCCACATTTGCATAAAATAGCTTTGATAATCCCCGGCAGTCATATGATGATCCCCATCTGTCTCTCCCTGGCACCACAGCATAAATGTATGCCGGATAAAAATCCCTTCCTTCTCCAGAAATCTCCTGGCTTTTGCCAGACGCCGCAGCGTATCTGATAAATAAGGTGTGTCAGGCTGCCACTGCAGAATGGATGAGCCGCCCTTGGACGCAGAAACACCCACAATGGGAACTCCCGTTTTCTGATAGCAGGCATTCACAAAAGCTGTAACAAGTGAACCTGTTTTCATATTGCCGTCATTAATCCCATCCTCCGCATTTTCCTGCCTTCCAAACGGTTCCGTTAGCGGATACAGCTTATCCGGGGCCGATATTGCCCGGTATTCATATCCTGCCCCTTCCATAATCTGAGGCGCCGGATGCGCCCATTTTTCAGAAACAATCCCTCTGCCCGCCATATTTGACTGTCCCATAAATAAGAATAAATCGACTGTTTTACTGTTTTTAATTACACATTTATTTTCCATCGCTTCTCCGGCCTGCGGAACGCATCTGGCGATGCTCCGTTTTTTCTTTTAATTTACCTGATTTCTTTTTAAAATGCAACGTTCTCCCGCCATTATTTTCCGCATAAGGAATTCCCTCATAAAAGTGTAAATGAGACTGAACGGTTACATGCACTTTTCAATACCATACACTCCGTTGCAGGGTCCTGTGCGATTACACTATCCGTACTGCTTCCTGATATTTTTTCAAAAAAATATCTGCTTCTTTATAAAATCCTTAAAATTAACTGTTACCATAAAAGCACCGAAACAAAGGCGCCGCTTCTTTGGGAATACAGTCTATTGCCGGCGGCTGAATAGAAATGGAGGGAAAAGATGTCCGAATATATATTAAAAACCAATCATGTCTTCAAAAGCTTAAAAAAAACCCGTGCCGTAAAAGATTTAACCATGTCTGTCAGGAAAAATTCCGTCTACGGTTTATTAGGGCCGAACGGGGCTGGAAAATCCACTCTGTTAAAGATGATCACAGGTATTATCACACCTGATTCCGGTGAAATACTTTTCAGCGATCACCCCTGGACCCGGAAGGATTTATTAAATATCGGTTCGTTAATCGAATCTCCACCGCTGTATGAGAATTTAACAGCTTTTGAAAATTTAAAAGTGCGGGCAACGCTTATGGGGATTCCTGTGAGCAATTGTGATGACGTTTTACAGAAACTGGACCTGACGGATGCCAAAAACAAAAAGGCCTCAGATTTTTCCCTGGGAATGAAACAGAGACTGGGGATCGCATTGGCACTGCTGAATCATCCGAAATTATTGGTCCTGGATGAACCCACAAACGGACTGGACCCTTTCGGCATTGAAGAATTAAGGCGTATGCTTCGGGAATTTGCGGCGACCGGGATGTCTGTCATCGTATCGAGCCATATTTTAAGCGAGGTCGCGCAGGTTGCTGATGATATTGGAATCATATACAATGGGTCGCTTCTGTATCAGGATGAAATTGATACGGGTGAAAATCTGGAACAACTTTTTATGGATATTTTGAGGAAGGAGCGTGAGGCCTGATGATTATTACCTATATAAAAGCAGAAAACCTGAAATTCAGGCGTTCCCTGTTCAGGAAACTCATCCTGTTGGTTCCGGCAGGTTTAATTTTAATGTCTGTGATTTTTATTTTTATCGGCATTGGCATGGGCGGTTTTTCCAGCTCTGTCGTGTGTAACTGGTGTATGCCGGTTGCCTGCTTATCCGTTACTATTTTATGCCATCTGGCAAATAAAAAAGAGCAAAAGCATGGATACAGGACGCTTTACAGTCTGCCTGTTGACCTGAAGAAAACATTTATTTCTAAAATTATTTTAACTGCGCTTACCCTTTTGATAATATCTCTGTTGCTGTCGTTCATCACTGTGATCTCTGAATGCATGTTTTCAGGCGTCCGGGCAGCACTTGGGCGTAGCGGGCTTTATGCGGCAGGATATTGTTTGCTGTGGCTCTCCTTTTTATGGCAGGTTCCCTTCTGTTTATTTTTGGACCGGAAAATCGGTTTTGTCGGTTCCACATTAATAAATCTATTTGCCTGCGCTTTGGGAAGTTTGTTCTTTTCTCTTACGCCTTTGTTCTGGTTCTTCCCTTATAGCTGGCCCGCCAGGTTTATGGTTACCTTATTTGGCGTGCTGCCCAGTGGATTACTGGTGGAAACAGGCTCACGATTGATACTGAACCCGGGAGGAAGTCTGTTGCTGGTATTGGTTTCCCTGTTGGCCGCGGCAGTTCTTTCCATCTTATTTTCCTTTTGGTATGAAAGGCAGGTATATCGTAAATGACTGTTATAAGGGAGTTTATTTCCGATTTTACCAAAATCAGACGGACACCTGTTATTTTGTTGCATTTGGTACTGCCGGTCGTGATTACCGCAGTATTTTTAGTTTATTATAAGTATGCGGGATATCATATTATTCCTGATGTGAGGCTGTTTTTTATTATACTGCAGATATGTTTCCCTGTTTTTGCAGGTATTACGGTGCCGGTTTTGATTAACCTGGACAGAAATATAAGCAATATTCAAAATTCCCTTGGCTTAACGGAAACACGAAAAGGTGTATATTTAGGGAAATTGTTCTTTCTTATGTTTTTGTCTGCTTTAAGTATGATACTATATGAGCTGTGCTTCTATATGGGAGTCAGTTTTTTTCTGGGTATCAGTATAATGGATTATGCTTCCTACCTTGTGATATTTATAATTTTTTTATTTGGCAATATATTTTTGTATTTATTACACATATTCATTGCTTTCAGGTTGGGGGCGGGTATTTCGGTATTCACAGGAATTGCAGGCACAATATCAGCAGGTTATTTTGAAAACGCGATTGGCGATCAGATTTGGCCGTTCATTCCCTGGGAATGGGGCGTCAGGTTTTTGAAAAAACTCTTTGGCTTTTCGAATATTCCTGTTTTTTCCGGGATAATTTCTTTGATAATTATTACTTTGGCCGTTCTCGTTTTGTCGGTACTGTGGTTTGACAGATGGGAAGGCAACATTGTGCAGGAGTAAACATAGAGGAAAACAAGGAGGTAAATCCTCTGCTCGCTTAGGGCTCGCATTTTGCTCCGCAAAACAAGGAGGATTATAAGGAGGATTTGATGTTTAGGGTGTTGGTTGTTGATGATGATCTTGAAATGCTGGCTCTGGTGCGCGCTGCCCTGGAGAAGGACGGGCATCGGGTGGATATTGAGCCGGATGCGGCGGCGGTACAGGCCGAGCGGTGTCAGGCGTATGATTTGCTGCTGCTTGACGTGATGATGCCCGGCGAGGATGGCTTTTCCCTTTGCGGCCGTATCCGTGATGAGGTGGATTGCCCCATCCTGTTCTTAACAGCCAGGGCGGAAGATGCTGCCCTTGTGCAGGGCTTTGGCCTGGGCGCCGATGATTATATTAAGAAGCCCTTCAGTATCGCGGAACTGCGCGCTCGGGTAAACGCCCATCTGCGGCGCGAGGCGCGCAGTCCGGTCCGTACCATGAACCGGGGCGGCGTACGTTTTGACATGCAGGCAAAAGAGGCTTTTGCCGGAGAACGCACACTGCCACTTACCAGGGGCGAATATGCGATATGTGAACACCTTGCCCTGCACGCGGGACAGGTTTTTACCAAAGAACAATTATATGATGCAGTTTTCGGCTTTGACGCCGGGGGCGATCCGTCGGCTATTGCGGAACATGTCAAAAATATCCGCGCCAAGCTGAAGGCCGAAGGATTAAGCCCTGTTGAGACAGTCTGGGGGGTAGGGTATAAATGGCAAAAAAACAGCGTTCTGTAAGTCTTACCTTCGTTCTTCTGCGCTTTGCCGTCGTTATGCTCGGCTGCATGCTGCTGTGCGGCCTGGTATGGATGCTTTGCTTTACGCAACTTCGAAACGCCGGTATTATTTACCAGGGCTACGTCTCCAATCAACAGACGGAGCGGATTCTGACAGAAGATACCAAAAACTTTATTTCCCCGGGTGCGGATTTTCTGCCCGAATATGCTTTGTTTGCACCTGACGGTAACGTGTTGGAAAGCAATGTGGAAGGAAAAAAGCTGGAGACTCTGAGAGAATTTTTTCTGCAGGCTCCTGACGACGTCCATGTTTCGCGTCGCACCTACGCGGACGGGAGTACCGTTATTATTCAATGGTATTTCAGGTCGGAATTTGTAAATCCAATCCTGCGCAATCTGCTTCCTCCTTTTGAATACCTGTGGCTGGCCGTGCTTGGCGCGGGGTGGGTGCTCTGCCTGATTTTTAATACCCTGCGGCTCCGCCGGCACCTTGCTGCCAGGCTCAGGCTGTTCGGTGAAGTGAGTGATAAGGTAGGCGCACAGGAGCTGGATTTTACAGTCCCTCATGCGGGCATACGGGAATATGCTCAGGCGCTGGACGCCATGGAACATATGCGGGAAGCATTATACAGCTCCCTGTCCTCCCAATGGGCGGCCCAACAGGAACGTGAGGCGGAAATAGCCGCACTCGCGCACGATCTGAAAACTCCGCTCACACTGATAGGGGGAAACGCGGAGCTTCTGCTGGATGAAAATTTGTCTGAGAACTGCCAGAGAATGGTAGAAACCATCGTATCAAACAGCGACCGTGCAAAACGTTATGTTGCCAGTCTTCTGGAAACCTCATCCGGTACGGACGAAACGTTTGAAAATACCGCTCTGCCCACTATGTTTGACGAGCTTTGCCTGAGCGCAAATGCCCTTGCACAAGCCAGCGGGGGTTTTCTGCACAGCCAAAACAGCCTGGAGGGTTCCGCCCGAATACAAAAAGACCATTTGCTTCGCGCTCTCGGCAATGTGGTGCAGAATGCCATCGAGCATACGCCGGAAGGCGGCAGCGTATATCTGGAAGGATGCATGCTGGCAAACGGCTGGCAAATTACCGTGCGTGACGAAGGTCCCGGCTTCAGCAGGGCCGCGCTGCACCATGCGACAGAACGCCTGTGGCGTGATGATACGGCGCGGAGTTCTGACGGACACAATGGACTCGGGCTTTGGTTCGCAGCGCAGGTGGTTACAACGCACAGTGGACAGCTGGAACTGAAAAACTGCGAATCCGGCGGCATGGCTGTCATTAAGTTCCGCAGGAATTTATAAAAATCCAATACCCCGCAGCACAACATCGTTCCCCATTGTATTTGGCGTTTCTTCCCTGAACTTTTCCAGGGTACCTGAGGACTGATAACCAGGAATGATTATGGAAAAATAACAGGAAATGTCAGGAAAAGACGCCCTGGTCTTAACATCCTGAGCGCCCCCGGAACTGAAAAAGTACCTATATATACCGCCTTACCCTTTTCATATACTGCCTGTAGGCATCCCCGAATCTGCCAATGCACCACCGTTCTTCTGAAAGAATAATCCAGTGGGAAGACAGCTGGAATATGATAACGATTCCGCCAAGCAGCACAGAATGCGTGAGCAGGGCACAGCCCATAAACAGTAAAAAATATGATAAATACATGGGATTACGCGATAACCGGTAAAGTCCGTTTTGGTTCAGGCCTACGCCGGATGGGGCTGCAAAATCTATCACTGATGCAGTGCACAGAACCAATCCCAAAAGATAGAACAGCGTCCCCGACCAAAATTGCCAGGAAAAATCAATTGGCACTTTAAGAAAAAACAGAACGATAAAAATTGCGGCATTGGAAAGCTGGTATATCCAATATGCCGCAATTTCCTTTCCGGCCATCGGTGCGAAAAAAGCCGCGCGTTTTACCGCAGCTCTGTCCAAATGTGAAAGGACGCCAAACCTTATCAGTAAAAAAGGGATTAGCAGCAGAAATCCATTCATAAATATTTCCTCTCCTTTTATCTGGGTAACTTCACAGTCCGGGATAAGACCTTTGGTTCAATGGAAACACCGTTCCATGTCCTGCCTATTTCCGCATCTTCCGGGGTAATTGTGTGATAATGGCCATCCATTCCCGTTATACGCGCCTCTTTATCACTTATTTCAACGAACGCATGCAGCGGCTCCTGATATAAAATCATATTCTTGAGAGAAGGGTATTTTTCATGCGTCTTTGCATCGTAGGCGTACAGTTCCTTCATACCGTGCCAGATATACGACATGGAGTTGAGTGTAATATATGGAATTCCATTTATTATAGTGCAGCCATCCCCATGATCATGGCCGTTCATGCAGAAAAGAACCTTTCGGTTTTCAAGCAGCGCCCTGACTGCTTCTCTGTTTGCGATTCCCCTGTCTCTAAAATCATTTGCCAGGCTGTGGTGGGAAAACACAACATAAAAGCAGTCTTCCGATTCCAGTTCCTGCAAAAGCCAGTCTGCTTCCACCTGCGGAAGCCAGGGATAAGCCTGTTTTGTCTTATCATAATTACGCTTCAGGAAGGGAACGCATTTTTGCCCATCCCGGATATAGCAGGTATTGAGGACGATAAATTTAACGTCGTCAATAAGGAAGGAATAATAGGATGACTCTATTTTCAGAAAATCCATCACTTCTTCAAGCGAATACTGATCCGTATCATGATTGCCGATTGTATGATACACCGGTACGCCGGATTGTTCCAGGACGTCAATAACTTTTCTGTTTTCAGCGGCCGGATAACACAAATCACCCAGAGACAGGATAAAATCAGGATTTTTCAGCCTGACTGTTTCCAGAAACTCCTTTATTCTTCTGTCTCCGTCCGGAATGTGGTCATAGTGCAGGTCAGTAAAAACAGCAAATCGAATCATTTTCCTTCCTCCTGGGATTCAAAAACAAAATTGCGGCAAACGGTATTTTTCATGTATCCTATATTATTTTATCCGCTGACCGACTGAAAAGCCACTCAAAATACGGTATGAAAATCAGTATCCCTGCCGGTTTGGTTTTTTCTCAGCTTCAGGTATACAGCTCTCTTTTTTGTGCAGGAATTGAGAGGATTGACACAGTAAAGGTCATTAAACTGATAGCAGTACCCACAGCATCCCATACCAAAAAGGAGTATTCAAAATGGCCGATAATCACTTTCCCGCATTCCTTGAAACCATAGATGACAACAGCAAACCTCTCGCTTCCGAAATCAACGATTTTCTTCTGGCGCAGGGCTGCAAATGTGAAATCAAAACAGCAAAAAGCGGCTTTACTGTTTCCTATATCCTGCCGCAGACAAAGAAAACTCTGGCAACCTTCGTATGCCGCAAAACAGGCGTAAAAATGAGGATTTTTCCCCAGGGCTTAAATGTATATGAGAATTTTCTGGAAACTCTCCCGGAAAAGATGAAAAAAGATATCATAAAAGCATCTCCCTGCAAGCGTCTCATAAATCCGGACGACTGCAACCCAAAATGTATGATGGGCTATGATTTCCATATGGAGGACACCCATTACCAGAAATGCCGGTTTATGGCGTTTATGCCTTCATTAAATGAAGAAAATCATCCTTTTATCAAAGAGTTTCTGGAGAATGAAATCAAGGTTCAAAGCCGGGTCCAGGACTAAAGATTTTTTCTCCCACTATCCCTGGCAGCTCAGCGATATCTGTAATATGCCAGTCCGCCTCCTTCATAAGCTCCCGCCGCCGCTCCTCCGGTTTGCGTTCCAGATATTCAGTAAAAACCGTTTTCATACCTGCATTTTCAGCCCCTCGCAATTCATCGGAACCGCCGTCACCGATGAAAATGCTCTGTTCCGGGGTACAATTCATATATTGCATTGCCCTTTGATAGATTCTGACATCCGGCTTCAAAAGCCTTTCGCAACAGGAAAAAAGCGCCTTATCAAAACAGGAAAACAGCGGGGATTCTTTCCAGTACATACAATCTATCACATCTGCATTGCTGATAAGACAAAGCTTCCAGCCTGACAGCTTCAGCCGCTCCAGCATTTCCAGGATTCTTCCGTCCACATTCATAAGCGCATGCCGCATTCTCGCTTTCCTCTGACGCAGCAGCTCTTTTTTCTGAAAAGGATTAACCTGCATGGGGAGAAGCATTGTAATATCTTCTATGATTTTGCTTTCCTCCGTGACAAATCTGCCGGCCCGTTCAAGGTACAGCGCTTTATCCTCTGCATAGAATTCCCATTCCTCAATGCTCAAACCCAGCACCTCGTTCTCACTCATATCAGGACAGTATTCCGGTTTAATTAATGTAAAGAATAAGTCAAAAAAACAGCAGCCTGCAGTTTCCATACAATTTTCCTGTAGTAATACTCACTTTTTTACCATTCTTCCAGAAAAGGCAGAATCAGCTTTAGCCATTCCTCCGGCAGATATACGGATAAATATCCGTGATTATATCCTTTTGCTTCATATATCCTGCAGTGGGGCACCAACTCCCCAAACATCCGGGCCGATTCCCGGACACATTTCATTTCCTTTTCTCCGTACAGGTACATTACCTCCGCATTTGTGCTGCGGACGCTTTCCTTCAGCGTATACTGCATCATATATGTACGGTATACCGCATACAGCGTTTCTTTACGAAGACGCGGCATGTCACGCAGATAATATTCTGCTATTTCCTCCGGATAACGCATGGATGAGGGGAAAAAACGATTCATTGCCGCCAGTTGGAAACGGCACACGTTTTTCCCGAACATCAGCCTCCCGCATAAGCGGACCGTCGCTATGCAGTAACGCGCCATAGCAGGCTGTGGATAACAGATACTGCCATCAATCACCGCCTTTTGGACCAAATCCTTTTTCCGGGACAACAGCTCCATTACGATCTGTCCTCCCAAAGACACTCCTCCCAGTGCAAAAAGATGGCCGCCACATTTCTTTTCTATATATTCCATCAGCTTATCCGCCGTATCCTCCGTAGAAATATATTCGGTCAGATACTCTTCCCCATGCCCATCCAGCGTCGGCAGAATGACGTGGTATTTCTCAGACAGGACACGGGCCTGCCTTAAATAATTCCACCAGGAATTTCCGCCTCCATGAATCAGCATGATGTACGGATTCCCGCAGTCTCCGAACTCATGAAATTTCATTTTTGCTCCAATCTGTGTGTTATAGGCGCTTCCCCATGCAGCAAAAACCTATGCAGCCCATAATTTTTTTCAATCACACTATCGATCCTATATGTTTTTCCGCTAATACCGGTAATATTATAACTCTGCGTTACTCTGAAATATTGCAGGCATTCCATTAATGCGCCTTATAATAAATCCTTCTCCACTGCTTTATAAGTCTCAGAAAATCCTTTTCTATTTCCTCCGCATCAACATCCTGCATGCGGTATCTCCGGCACAGATAACCTTCCGTCGTCCACAAAATTTCCTGATACATCAGCTCCAAATCCACATCTTTCCGAAATACAGAAAGGTCCATCCGTTCAAAAATATGTTTTTCCCCAATTCGTTTTAAC
This sequence comes from Clostridium sp. KLE 1755, assembly GCF_000466465.2. NCBI lineage: Bacteria > Bacillati > Bacillota > Clostridia > Eubacteriales > Clostridiaceae > Clostridium > Clostridium sp. KLE 1755. The sequence continues at coordinate 32,610 of NZ_KE992678.1, read as the reverse complement.
TGGGAAAATTCCGGCTGAATACATTTTCTGATTTCTTCCTCCTGCTCATAATAGGCGTTTAAACAAAAGGCACCAATATAAGGATACACTCTCGTCAATGAACATTTTACCCGCAGGTTTTTCTCCAGTATTTCAAAAAAATCTGTCGTATCCATGACTCCGAATTCCCGGACAGCATTTCCGGTCAGCTCTTCTGCCTGCTTCCACAGGAAAAGATACAGTTCCTTTTTATTTTCAAAATAATGAAACAGCAGCGCTTTGGATATGCCGCATTCGTCAGCTATTTCAGACATCGGCGCCTTCTTATAGGAATTCCCTGCAAATACCTTATAGGCGGCGTTGATAATATGTTGTTGTTTTTCTTCAGGTAACTGAAAAAATTTGGGATTCATTGAGATTCCTTTCCTTATATGCCATCAATCCGGCCTTGTGGACGTCGATCCGTTTGCAGCCTGTAAACAGCTAATACGGCTATCTACAGAAACTATGCCGCTGTTAAATGTGTGGAAACCATTAACCGATCTGGTTAATGCGATTATATAGTCGTTGACCGTTTTTGAGAAGACCTTTTCCTTAATTTGTTTCTATTAAAAGCCAGATCAATTAAAAATTCATACAAGCATCTATGTAATTCGTTGCAATATTCTTTAACAGCATGGATACGGCCCTGAAAATATAGTATAATTATTTGATTGAAACAAGAATCCCATTATATCTATCCCGAATACAGAAACAGCGGCACGTCAGACTCTCCCGACATACCGCTGTTATCTTATTAGTTTTATTTTATCTCCGGCCGTTTTCCGCCTCAGTTTTCCACCGCCTTTTTCAGCCCTCTGCTCTCCGCCAGTTCTTCCCGGAACTGCTGTACTGCAGCCTTTCCTTCCTCCGTAACCGGCTTAACCCATTTACCGGTCCTGGTATAATAAACCTCAAATACCAGCCGGATCAATTCATCCGTATACAGGAAAGCGAACACTGCCAGGAAAGGCAGATGCAGCACCATGCCGGCAATCCATGTCGCAGGAACACTGATGGTAAAAAGACATACGATTTCCAGCACGGTTCCGAAAATGGATTCCCCGCCCGCGCGGTAGCAGCTGTTCATAATATAATTGCAGGTACGGATGGTTCCCGCCGCCAGATAAATCATAATCATGTATTTTCCATAAAACATGGCTTCCGCCCCCAGGCCGAAAAGACGAAGCAGGGGCGCATTAAAGGTCAGGCCGATGGCACAGATACAGAAAGTAATGGCCGGGCAGAGAAGCGCAAAGCCCTTAACATACTGATAGCCTTTCATATGATGCCCTGCGCCGACCTCCTTGCCCACCACCACGGAGCTGGCATCCGCCAGGCCTCCGAAAAAGGCAAATACAAAGCCCTCCAGCACACGGAAGGCCGCCATGGCGGCAATGGCCGATTCATTCTGTCTTCCGATAACAACATTTATCAGCATCTGTCCGATTCCGTAGAAAAGCTCATTGCAAATGATCGGAAAGCATTTGTTCAGATATATTTTCAGGAATCCATCTCCCCATGCAAACATCTCCCTGAGCTTAAGAACCAACGTATTCTTATCCCTCAGCAGGAAGGTAAGCAGTACAATCAGATTCACGATTCCGGAAACAAGAGTTCCCACCGCTGCACCGGCCGCTCCCATCTTCGGCATGCCGAAACGGCCATAAATGAGGATCCAATTCAAAATAAAGTTGGTAATAAGCGCCAGAATCGAGCTGATTAAAGGGGCTTTTACCCTTTCCGTGGAACGCATCAGGAAGCTTATCAGAACCGCAAATACCTGCAGCGGATAAGCAAAACCAACGATCCTTATGTAAGGAATCCCCACCTGGATAATATTCTGCTTATCCGTATAAATCCCCAGTAAAAAACCGGGGCTTGTGATCGCCGTCACCGCGAAGATAAGCGCCACCGCCAGCATGCAGGTCATGGAAATTCCAAAGGTCTTATTAATCCCCTTATGATTCCCTGCGCCCCAATATTGAGAAAAAAACAGCAGTGAACCGCCCGCAAATCCGAAATAACAGGAGAAAAACAGTGACGAAATCTGAGAACAGATTCCCACCGCCGCCACCGACAGCTCTCCCTGACTGCCTATCATAATCGTATCCACCATACTTGCCGTTGTAGACAGGAAATTCTGCAGGGCAATGGGCAGGGCAATCGTCACCACCGCCTTGAAAAAAACGCTCCAGTCAACCTGATTCTTTTTTAATGCTTTTCCCCTCATTCTTACAATACCTCTCAATCCAAATTACCAAGTATTTTCCATTATATCGCTCTTTTGCCATATTACAATAGGGGAAATGAAAAAAACAGGTTACATATCTACAGGATTTTACAATTTAAAATCCTGGTAGAATCTTATAAAAATTTCAGTCCGTTCCGGCTTCAAAGTGGAGGCGCATCCTTTGTCACTGCAGAGGTGGAACGAATTACGCTCCAGAGTGGCATTATGGCCAATGGGAAGCCCTTCCGCGCAATTCCTATTACCTACCTCTGGAACAAGTGTGGAAAAGGAAAACGAATATGTGGCTGCATCTGCAACAAAAGATATTGCAGGAAAAAAAAAGAAAAGGCGTCTGCTGCTCATGGGAGCAGATATTTTTGACCCCGAAGCAGATCTTACCAATTAGGAAAACCATGTTTACCGACGGTATCAATAGCGGATTTCAGAATATATGTGGTATAATTCATCTATCGAACACGATACCAATATTTAAACAGGAGGAAAAATATATGCTTCACATTGCAAGCAACCCCAGCCTGAAAGGACTCTCCGTCCTCTCTCCCAAAATCGTCTATTCCACCCATACCGGCAAGGACATCACGCTGGATCTGCTCATGCCGCAGATACTGGAGGATGCGTGCGAAAAACGGTATCCCCTGATTGTCTTCATTCAGGGAAGCGCCTGGCATTTCCCGGATACCAACTATGAAATCCCGCAGCTGGCCCGCTTTGCCGATGATGGTTTTGTGGTCGCATCCGTTACCCACCGGAACATAGAGGAAGGCCATCCGGCGCCGGCATTTCTCCAGGATGTAAAGACAGCGATCCGTTTTCTGCGTGCCAATGCAGAGCAGTATCATATCGATCCGGATAAGGTTCTTGCCTTCGGCACCTCCTCCGGAGGAAATACCGCCCTCCTTCTCGGCCTGACAGGAGATATGCCGGAATTTAAAACCGATGAATATCCGGAATTTTCAGACAGCGTATGCGCTGTGATTGACTGCTTCGGCCCCACGGATCTGACCGCTTTTCTTGAATCCCCCCAGCCTGAGGTACGTTCGGAGGCCGCCGCTTTGTTCACACTCTTCTGCGGAGGCACTCTCGATAAAGAGTTATTGAAAAAAATGAGCCCCATAAACTATGTGCAGGAGGGGAAAAGCTATGTGCCTTTTATGATCGCCCACGGAAGCGCCGATCCCACTGTCAGCTTTTCCCAAAGCGAGCAGCTGGTGAAGCGTCTGGAGGAATGCGGCGCCCAGGTCAGCTTTATCTGTGTGGACGGCGCAGTCCATGAGGGGAATTTCTGGAGCCGGGAGCTTTGGGATATTTTCAGAGGTTTTATGAATACGCAGGCCGGCTTTAATCACCCCGCCCCGTAATAAAAACTGAGCATCGGGGAAATGCCGAACATATAGCCTATATATAATGCGCTCATCAGCCCAAATAAATAAGGTAACAATGCTTGCGGCCACTCCATTCTCACCTGCATAATACATCATCCAGCCGTTAAAAAGCAGCATGACAACTCCTGTTCCCCCAGTATATTGGAAATAAAAAATCCCGTCATCATGGAACAGGAGGGCTGGATGACCGTCATGAGGATGGCGGGCGCCATCACTGCAGGAATCCGCAGTAACGTAACCGGCTTCTGATAGAGTAATGTGTCATCCATTGCAGAGCCCCTCTTTCCCCTTCTTAAACGCAGACCGTTTCTTCCCTATCCCGGGAAACATCAGCCCTGGCATCATATTCATACAGAAAAAACTGCATCTCATTATCCACAGCAAGCGGGACCTTATAACTTTTCTGTCCGCAGCGCCGCATTCCCTGATGTTCATAGAAGCCATAATTGCAGCTGTTGTCCGTATACAGATAAAAACGTGAAATATTCCGTTGTTCCATATAATCAAGCAAAGCCCCAAACAGCTTCTTCCCGATTCCCAGGCCGCGGTATCTTTCGTCCAGTGCAAAGAAGGAAAGCTCTCCCGGATATTCCTTTTTACTCTCCTTAAGCAGTTCTTTGTCCACCTGGTTAATCCCCGAAAAAGCCCGGGCAACTTCCCTTCCCTCCTTTCCTGACAGCAGCGCCAGCGCTGCCGCCGTCTGCCGCAGCAGGCCGGTTACGGAAGGCTTCCACACCCCGCAGTCCTTTCCCATAATCACGCCTGCCGGCCTTCCTCCCACCTCCGCTACCTTCATAAAAGTCTGATTCGCCATACACCCTGCCAGATAAAGGCGTGACAGCCTTTTTGCTGTTCCAGGGGAACAGAACCTGTCATACTGCCAGGTTTTTCTTATGATATCCTGCAGAAACGGCGCATCCTTTCTTTCATAATCACGAAGTACTGTTTTTTCTTCCATTTCTGAAACCTCTTTTCCCTGTTTTCTTTTTATGTTATAGTCATCCTAAAGGATACAGTAACTGTAAGGTCAAGAGATTTTTACAATAAAAACAGAACGCGCCGTAAAAATGGCAGTGCCGCGGCAGCATGGAGGAATTTATGCCCACAAAATCCCTGCTTTTTACCACTGGACAATTCGCAAGGCTTCACCATCTGAATAAAAGAACGCTGCACTATTATGATGAAATCGGGCTTTTCTCCCCTGCCTTCAAGGGGGAAAACGACTACCGGTATTATACCTGGCAGCAAAGCGCGGATTTGGAAAACATCCTGGCGCTGCGTGAGCTTCATATGTCCATCGACGAAATCAGGTCCTATCTGCATTCGCCCAATGCACAAAGCTTTCTCGCCCTTTCGGAAAGGAAAATCGGTGAAATTGACGAGACAATCCGGCACCTTACTAAGCTTCGTGCCATCATGCAGAAAAAACAGGAAATGCTGCATCTTAGTATGCAAATAAAGGACGGTCAGATTGACACCGTCCAATGTGAAGAGGAATATCTTTTTATCACGCCGCTTCCCCCTTCGGAACCGCTCCCGGAGCAGAAGCAAATACAGATGGACACCCTTCTTTCCCACCTGCAGACCGCATGGGATCTGTCTGAATACAAGACCGGCTGCGGAAGCCTGCTTTCCCTGGAAAAAATCAGGCAGCACCGTTTTGACGAGTACGACGGCCTGTTCACCAGCCTGGATCAGCCTGCACAAATCAGTGGTATTTACAGAAAACCTGCCGGGCTTTACCTGCGCGCTTTCTGTGTGGGCAGCTGGGACAGGCTTCCCGCACTCTATGGCCGGATGCTGGCCTTTGCCCGGAAAAAAGGCTGGGAGCTTCAGGGGTATTCCTATGAAATCGGCCTGAATGAATTTGCCATTTCCGACAGTGAGGAATATGTAACCCAGGTTACCATCCTTGTTTCCTGATCCATTTATCGGCCTCTTCTGCCGCTTCTTCCGGCGTCAGGTTTGTGTTATCCAGCAGCGTAATCTGCGGCTGCGTTTTTGACGCATTTTCCCTCAGCCACAGGTTAAAGGAAACGGAGCTGCGAATCCAGTCTTCTTCTTGGATACCCCGCCCCTCCCGCATTCTTTTTTCCAGGATTGGCGTTTCACAGACCACGGCCAGATAGTGAATCTGCGTAAAATATTCCCTTGCGTCGCATATTTCAAACTGCTCCGGAATCCCACAGCCGCACAGAATCACAGGCATGCCGATTTGGGAAACATTGGCGCACATGGTCATCCATACTTCCCTGAAATTCCAGTAATTATCCTGGGGCGTATTAAAAACCTCCTGCCATAGAATATCGCTTTCAAGCACAATATAATCCGTTTCTTTTTTAAACAGGATTTCACACATCGTGCTCTTTCCCACACCGCTGGCTCCTGATACAATAAATAATGGGAATTTTTTATCCGGTTTCATTGGTTTTCCTCCCTTTTTCGTGATTATCCCGACGCTAATTTCACTGACATCAATTTCCCCGGTATTGATTTCCCAGGTAATGATTTTCCGGGTATTGATTTTCCAGGTATTGATTGATTTTTCCGACATTGATTTGACGCGGCGCAGGGCCTGAGGTATACTATTGAAAATTTGCAGCAAAACCACAGGGGAAAAAACAATGCCAAAGGCCGTTTCCTATATTTTTCCCCTGCATCTGCTCCATATTTCCCAGGCTGCAATAAAACTGTTTATGGAGGCGTCCATGAATCATATCCGTTATGTAGAATATAATGCCGTACACGACGGCAGCTTCGTATTTGATGTGCCGGAAGGCCACGACTGCTGGCTATTGGTGCTCACGCATACCCCCGCCCTTTTCCGGGTGGACGGCAGCCTGCAGGAATATCCGGCTAAATCCGCAGTCCTTTTCCCGCCTTTTTCTCCTATTTATTACTGCGCCTGCGGGGACAGATATGAAAATGACTGGCTGCGTTTCGATTCGGATGAAGAATATGTTTCCTCTCTCCCGGTCCAGGGAATCCCCTTTTCCCTGCCGGATGCGGATTACTGCCACAACCTGTTCCAGCTGCTCACCTGGAAAAATGCATTTCCCGGCGCACATAATGAGCGGATAACAGGCCAGCTCCTGCAGCTTCTTTTTTCCGAGCTGCAGGAAGCCTCCCTGAAAATTCCGGGTTCGCTGTCTTCCCATTACCATGAACTGGTGAACCTGCGCAAATCCATCTACAACAGCCCCCAGCTACCCTGGAGCGTGCCGGACATGGCGCGGCAGCTCCACCTGAGCGAGGGCTATATGCAGGTTGTCTATAAAAACACCTTCGGTATTTCCTGTATGGACGACTGTATTAACGCCCGCATACGGCTGGCAAAGGATCAGCTGCGCTACACCGGAAAAACAATTGCGGCCATCTCGGAATTCTGCGGCTACCACAATGTGGAGCATTTCTGCCGCCAGTTTAAGCGGATTACGGGAGAAAGCCCGCGTTCATTCCGGGCATCCGCAGAAAAACGCAGCCCGGACAGGCTTCCGTAAAAGAAAGGCCAACCTGTTATTTCACCACAACCTCCATGGAAACCTCCGTCAGCTCCGGCGCCAGATCCTTTTCCTCCGTCATTTCCAGGATCGGATAGCCGTCGGCGCCAAAATGCACACGGCGCAGTCCTGAGCTTCTCGGCCCGTCAACACCCGGCTTGCCGTGGTAGGCATTCCACACCAGCCCGTCCTCATCCGTTACGTAGGAATTATGGCCTGTTCCATATTCCCCTTCCTTGCTCCTGGAGGACATCAGCGGATAATTTTCCTTCACCCAGCTTTCCGGGTTGAGCAGATCCGCATCAGGATCTGCGCTGAGCAGGCCCACTACATAGGTGCTGTCCACAGCTGCACTGGAAAAGGTAAGGAATATTTTTTTATCCGTTATCAGGGCAAAAGGCCCCTCATCCACAAAGGTATGATTATTTGCCCAGCCATATTCCGGCATGGAAAGCAGGACAGGATCGGATATCAGCTTCCACGGCTCCTCAGGATCCAGTTCCGCGATATACAGCCACGCGCCCTGATCCACAGGATGGAACTGGCGCTGGGACCATGCCGCATAAACCCTTCCGTTTACCTCAAACTCCGTCATATCAAGGGTGATTCCCTGTTCCCCGTACAGATAGCTTCCGTCCTTTTTAACCACTCTTACCGGCATCTCCCAGTCGGAGGCCTTCATGGGATTTCCGTTCTCCTTCAGCGCCATCACATGGCACTGCTCCTTCTCAAACTCCTGCGGCGTCCCCGCATGGAAAATATACAGCCTGTCCCGTATAATATGGAACTCAGGCGCCCAGAGCAGATTCCCCAGATGGGGGTACATGGAGGTATTCAGAATACAGATTTCCTGGGCCGTAACAAGCTCCGGAATCGTATCCGCTTCCCGGATATACAGGGAATGGTTGTTATCATAATCATTGGTGGCAATAAAATAATATTTTCCCTTCCACTTGCCGATACAGGGGTCGGCACGATGCCATGCAACAGGAAATTCATAATGATTCTGATGCACCCTGCCCGTCACCCGGTAAGTGCCCGGATGGGCAAAATCCACCTCCCCGGTGTACCAGTCCACTCTTTTTTCCACACAGGTGCCGTCGCTGTATTTAGCGTTCGCCCTGACCTTCTGCACATCCTCCGGTGATGCCGCGCATATCCACTCCGGCACCTCATTTGCCACATTCACCGGCACCAGGAATTTACACCGCAGCCTCTCTGCCGTTTCCTCCCCTATGGAAATGATATTGCGAAGCCTTGCCCCTTCCGGAGCTTCCTCGCAATCCGGCAGGACTGCCATCTCCGCAAGCACTGCGCCGTCCTCCAGCCTCTCAGGCTGCGCCGCTTTCACCGCCTCCCCGGACAGCTCCGGCAGATTGTATGCAAAGCAGTCGCCCTGTGCATCCTTCCACTTCAGGCAATAGCATCCCTTGTCCGCATCATACCTGCATACCGCATCTTCTACGTACACTCCTGTATTCAGGTCAAGCAGCTCTTCCTCATGATACCGCACCAGATCCTTTGAGGTAAAAAGCAGCAGCTTTCCCCTGGACTCTTCATCCTCACTGCCATCCGCTTCCGTCCTGACCGCAAGGATCCCGAAAGCGCCGTCCGCCATCTGAAAAAGCCACGGGTTTTTCAGGCTCTTCGCATGCAGCGTTCCGTCCTCCCGCTGCGTCGCCTTTGCATACAGTATGCCTGCGTTGTGATTCAGCGGAACAAAGCTTCCTCCCTCCCTGCGCAGCGCAAGATGCATGCTGTATGCCAGCTTCTCCGAATAGATGCTGTCCTCCCCAGGCTGCCTGGTGTAGCACAGTAATTCGTAATTATTTTTTCCATTATTTCTGTTTTCCATTGGTTCCCTCCTGTTATCCAACATAAAACTGCTATAACTATTTTTTCACAAGACAGGGAGTAAAACAATGATTTTTTCTCAGAAAAACTTGATTTATTCTTATACGGGAAATTTAGGGGGATAAATAAAAATCGGCTCAAAGGGTGAAATAATGCAATATATAACATCTTTTCTTATTTCTGTTGTGGCTGGTGTGGTTTGCTATTATATCGGCAAATAGCCGGATAGAAAATAAAAACTAAGAAAACAGAAGCCAAACTGGGTTCTCCTGCCCTGATTAAGGAAAAAAGAATCCCCAGGGAGCTGCAACTCTCTGGGGATTCGCTTTGTGACATAATGCACATAGCGTCTTTTCTTCATTAAGAATATTGCAACGCTATTGGATTGTCAAGACGTATAAACATAAACATTGGAACTTTTTATAATAACTACATATAAAAATAGTTTTTATTATTCCTCCGGTTCATAGGAAAACCAGTCAAAAGCTGCATAGTTATCATACTCTGTTCCGTTTCCACTTGCAAACATCCCAAGATATGCGCCTACAAATCCTCCTGCCGTTTCACTTCCCAGAAATCTCCCATCCACACTGTCCGCAAGAATTGTTTCTGTTCCGTCTTCCGCTTCAACAGACAGTGTAAATTCCTGCCCCCGGGCCTTCACCGCAAAAATGACGTTTTCCTGTTCCCATGGTATCTCTCCCAGCACTTTTTCCTGATAGTTTCCCTGACCGTCCTTATGCAGTAACGATGCATCCAGTGAAGTATAGCCTGCAATCGCACGTATCGTTTGTTCTCCGTTTACATCAAGCCCTTTTTCCAGCCTCAGCTGCTGATAACCATTCTGCAGGACAACCAACCCTGCCGTCTGCTTTTCAACCGGAAGGAAACACAGCTTTGTTTTTGCAGTAAAAGACATATGCTGCTGCCTTCGCCCCAGAAATCCTGCTGCCCGAGGTGACTGCTGCGTTCCGGAACCAAAGCCAGCCTTTTCGCCATTCCTGCTATTTCCCATAGATGTATCGCATAATCTGAGCTTTAAAAAACCATCCTCCAATTTATAAGTACGATCATCCGGTGTTCCAAGAAAATTCCAGCAAAATGCAAGGCTTTTACCAACAAAATTATCCATTACCGGCTCCGCTGCCACCGGAAATTCTGGAAGCTCCGGCCCTGGATAAGAAAATTCAATCCTGCCTGTACCAGGACTGACAACAGGCCAGCCCTCTTCCCATTCCACAGGTGCAATAAAGGTTTCCCTTCCCAGATTTTTATGATAGCCTCCATAGGGCCTGGAAGCAAGAAATACCATATACCAGGAACCATCCTTCAGTTCTACCAGATCCGCATGCCCTGTATTGGCAATTGCGGCCTTCATTCCCAGATGTCTCTGTGTCAATATCGGATTGCCTCGGTAGCTCTCATACGGTCCTCTGATATTCTCAGACCGGGCGATTGTTTCCGAATGGAAATGCTCCGTTCCCCCTTCCGCGATCATCAGATAATAATATCCGCCGATTTTATAAACATGCGGTGCCTCCGGCCATGCCGCATTTTCCATAGCGCCTCCCCATATCTTGGTCTTTTCTCCTTTCAGCCGGAAATTCTCTAAATCAATCTCGGAAAGCCAAATCATCTGTTTCTCATCACTCCCTGGTTTTACAGGCCATGTTCCGGTATAATAGGCTTTTCCGTCATCATCAAAGAACAATGAAGGGTCTATTCCTCCGGCGCCTTCAATCCAGTGCGGTTCGGACCATGGACCGGCAGGATTCTCTGTTGTTACGATAAAATTACCGCCATAGCTTACATTGGTTGTTATCATATAAAAGGTACCTTTATGAAAACGAATGGTTGGTGCAAATATACCTCCTGATATATGACAAGGGTTAAGCGGAAGCTGGCTGGGACGATCAAGCACATGACCTATTTGTTCCCAATGCGCCAAATCCCTGCTGTGGAAAACAGGAACCCCCGGATAATAGGAAAAAGATGATGTTACCATATAAAAATCATCTTCCACTCTGCATATGGAAGGGTCGGGATAAAAACCCGGAAGCAGCGGATTCTTCAATGTTACGCTCATAATAATCTCCTTTACTTTTCTCGGATAATCGTTAAGTCCATTCACAGTTACCAATTCGTATCTATTCTTTCTCCTGCCAGCAGATGGGATAGTTCCATCCGAAGCTTTTCCAGATAGGCCATACGTCCCTCAAAATCTGATTCTCCATTCACCACTATTCCCATTCTCCTGGCATCCTCCAACTGATACGCTTCCACTGTATCGCCAGTTCCATCCTGGTAGACATACTCAATTCTCATCACAGGTGTTCCTTCATGGGTATTTGTATTAATTTTTTCTATATCTACCTCCAGCAGAAAGGAATAAAAGCTTCGGAAAAGAGCCTCATCTACTTCCTGTCCGTTTACTGTAACACGCAGTTGTTCATCATCCCGTCCATTTTCACCTCGCATCAGAAGAAATAAAAATTCTTCCTCTCCCAGCTTCAGCTTCACCTGTTCCACCTTATTAATATCAGGAAGCAGCGCCAGTTCAAAAAATAAATCATCCGCGTCTGCATACAGGAAAGCCAGCTTATCTTCTGCTATTGTATACAACAGTTTAGAGCTGCTGCATATCATATATCTTTCTGTCCCATCTTCCACTGCAGCTCCTATGGTAAAAATATCCGTCACTCCATCATGGCATACCGTCATAACCATAACCGGATGATCCAGTCCATACGCCGCAGCTTCTGTATCCTGATACCACCCTTTTACGCTGTCCGCCGAAAATCCAAGCAGGGAACCAACCTCCTCATTCATCACCTTCAGTGAGGTTTTCACATGAATAGGACTGGTAAGTTCATAAGATGAGGTATAAGCCTGCTCCGGTTCCTCCGAAACCCTGATCCGAAGCGGTTCCTCCAAATCCGGCCTTTCAATCATGATTTCCGTAAGCCTCTCCGTCATTCTTTCCGCAGAAGAATCAAATGCGGGGATCAGGGAAGTGTCAAAATAAACAAAAGGAGAATATAACATCCAGTCCCCCTTCCCCTTTATGATGGAAAAAAGACCTTTTTCTCCTTCTTTACAGACATACCAGGAAGAAGTTCCTTCATTAAAGGATCCCAGATACAGTATAGTCTCCCCAAAGCTTCCCTGAATGCTCACCTTTGCCTCCGGCGTCTCCAGTCCATATACCTTTCTGTCAAAGGTATCCTCATAGATGATTTCCGCCTGTATAGTCAAAAGATTTCTCACTGCTGTCTCCAGGCGGCCCTCGTCCATTTCATAGCCCTCATAGCCAGTAAGCTTCCATTCGTTTCCATTTTTTACAATGTTGTAATTTCCTTCTCTATTTTCTATGCTAATTCCACTGACTTCTCCGGAAACAAAATCTGTCAGCATACAGGTTCCCCCTGAAGCTTCCATTTTTTCTTCTTCTCCCCGGGAAAGAAGGAATACAAGCACCGCAGATAAAATTATAAGGGTAATGCTAAGACCGAACAGCATATTCTTTTTTCCAGCCATTATAATCTCCTCCTGCGGACAGATACTGCGATACCTGTTACAAAACAAATACCGGGCAAAAGAATTCCCAGAACTATAGATACTGCGGTGTAGGAAGATTGGGTGATCTGCAACGGCTCCGATGCAAAGCTTACGCTGGGAATGCTAATCCCCCTCTGCTTTCCTGCCAGAGAATTGATAAGCTCCACGGTGAAATCTTTATTATTAAAGCTGCTGCTCACTGTCTGTGACGAAGTGAACATGGCTGTCGAAGCAAATGCCACAACATTAGAATGGTGTTCCTGTGTACCAATATATTTCAGACGGTCACCGATAACTGCAATTCCCAATCCTCGATTTATCGAAGGATTTCCTCCATTTATCGGAGGATTTTCTTTCCTTTCTCCGGTCAGTTCCCCGGTATCCAATTGATACAACGTGCAGCTTTCCGGTGCCCTCACAAGATACTGCGCAGTTCTGTTATCCTTTTCCTCCCATAGTATACTGAGCGGTCTGCAATAATAGCCTACAAAAAGCAGAGACGGATTTTTAACCTGGGAAAGATACGGCTGCGCCGCTTCCTCAAAGGCTGCCCCGAACATGAAGCCCTGCTTATCATATATATTCTTTTGATTTGTTTCTACTATAATGCTGTTCCCGATACCGATACCCCATTCTGAAAGAAAGCTCTCAAGGTTTGGCAGCTTCGGCTGGTTATGAGAGGCCACATAAATCAGTTTTTTTCCAAAGTTCCCCTCATTGTCCAGAAAACGATCCAGCTTTTCCAGCTCCTGCGCCGTATAGTCCGTCATTGGGGCAAACAGAAAGGCAATCTCTGCCTCCGGATCAATATCCTCCGTCACCATATTCTGTTCCGTAATTACATAATTATTTTCTTCCAGATAATTGACGATATCCGCGCAGCCTGTCTCGGAATGACCGGTAAGCACCGATACCCGCAGAACGGAATCTTCCGTAACGTAAAGGATTCCCGAGGTCAGCACCTGTTCTGCCTTTGATTTATAGGTATAGCTGTAATTGGAGTAATTCATTTCGGTCTCCACACAATCGTTGAGTGAAACCATTTTAATCCTTTTATCAGACTTTATAATGATGCTGTTGTTCTGTATCCCATAATCGGAATATTCAGCAGCAAGCTCCGGTTCCTTTAACAAATCGGCAAACCGGACCTGTATTCCCGCATTATGTCTTGCATACCCCTTAAGGATTTCATCCGTCTGCTTTCCATATTCTGTACTTCTCAAGTCCTCTTCATTATGGCATACAATAATTTCCACTGGCTGTGTCAATGGTTCCACAATGTTCAGGGAATCCTCTGAAAGCTCATACATACTGTTTTCTGTCAAATCCATTGGGGGAAGCATATCCATAAGAAGGGTAAATATCATATTAAAAACAACCACCACGGCTATGAATACAACCGTTACGGTTACGGAAAACGCCGCATTCTTAATCCTTTTGTTTGCCGTCCATCGATTCTTATCCAAAACCCTTACTGTCAAAAACAGAAATACCAGCGTCACACTCAGGAAAAATACAACATGGGGCAGCTTCAGAAGCCCCGCTGTAAAATCATAATATCTTTGAGAAAAGGACAGAGCCGACAACGGCTTTTCCAGGAAAGAAAGCCCGGAGGGAAGCATTCCCCCCAAGCCGTCCAAAAGCATGATAAAGAGCATGCATGCAAAAGTCCCCACTGCCGCCAGCACCTGGCTTTCCGTCAGGGAGGATACGAACAGCCCAATGGCGAGAAGCGAGGCGCCCAGCAGAAGCAGGCCAAGAAAATTTCCCAGAAAGATACTCCAAAGTGCAGAGGAAAAAGAGCTTAATACCGCGAAATAAATTACACAGACCGAAACTCCCAATACAAACAATGTATATGCTGCAAAAAATTTCCCCGCCACAATTCCATTCAGGGAAACCGGAGCTGTCATAAGGGCCTGATCGGTACGCATTCTTTTTTCTTCCGATAATAGCCTCATTGTAAACAGAGGCAGTGTCAACAGGACTACCACATACATATTGGAAAAAATACCTGATATATCGTTAGTGCCGTAATACTGTATCTGCATGAGCAAAAACTGCCCTCCGAACAAATAATATACGGCAAGACAAACATATCCCAGGGGATTTTTAAAATAAGAAGACAGTTCCTTGGTATATACTGCGCTCATTTTCTCTCCCCCTTTTCTTTTCCCGATTGATTTTCCCTGTAATTCGCTGCTGTCAGTTTAATAAAAATATCTTCCAGCTTCATCTCTCTGCTCTCAAGTCCCAGTAATCTCCAGCCATGTCCTGCCACACAGTCATAAACAGCACGGCGGACAGGGGTTTTTCCATCCGTCTCAAGCAAATAGGAAAACACATTATCTTCCACACTTCTTTCAAAGCTCACATCCCTTACCCCATTAATTGTCCTCAGACTTTCCGTAACCTCCTGGCGCGGCCCCTCCACCAATAACCTGAAGCTCCCCTGCCTGGAACCGTTTCCTTTTCTGTCCTCTGAGGTTCCCAGCTTTCTGGACAGGTTTTCTTCCGTATCATCAGCTGCCAGCCGGCCTTCGTTAATAATAATAATCCTGCCGCACACCGCCTGGATTTCCGGCAGGATATGAGAGGATAAAATTACAGTATGCTTTTTCCCCAGTTTACGGATCAATGCTCTGATTTCTATCATCTGATTAGGATCCAGCCCAACCGTCGGTTCATCAAGAATCAGTATTTTCGGATCTCCGATCATTGCCTGTGCTATTCCAACACGCTGTTTGTAGCCCTTGGAAAGATTCCGGATCAGCCTTTTTCGTACTTCTGTAATTCTCACCTGCTGACATATTCCGGTAATATGCTCTTCTCTCGTTCCGCCGCAGGATACCTTTTTCAGACGGTACATAAACCGCAAATATTCATCTACTGTCATATCCATGTATAAAGGGGGAATTTCCGGCAGATATCCAATACATTTCTTGGCTTCCATGGGATTCTCAACCATATCCATACCGTTAATTCTTATCTCTCCTGACGAGGCGGACAGGTATCCGGTAAGCATATTCATAGTTGTGGATTTACCGGCGCCGTTCGGCCCCAGGAATCCCAGTATTTCCCCTTCCTTCACAGTAAACGAGATATTATCTACGGCCAGCTTATCCCCATAGTATTTCGTCAGATTTTTTACTTCAATCAAATCCGTTTCCTCCGCCTTGTCACTTTTAACTCCTTGTGCAGCAAATGTGCAGCTCCGACTGAATGGTTACCTTTTTTACCCGTCCGGTTATGACTTGTGTACGCAGATTCTTACATACTTTGTTTCTGCCATATCTTTAAGAGCCATATCGTTCAGTTCATCCCCATTCAGCACTCGTCCTCTTTCCCATTTGCCTTCTTTGAATTTGCCCTCTTCCAGGCTTACAATTGTAATATATGTATTACTTCCCTTTTTCGGCAAAGGGGTAAACCGCACCTGACAGCCTGATATATAAAAACCGTTTTCCTCTCTGAAAATAATTCCGGCACTGCCCGGCTGCCCTGTTTTCCCAGGGAGATAATCCAGCTGAATATCATAACCATCCATAGAAATAATGGTTCCCTTTTCGTAAGGATTCCTTCTGATAAAACCGGTCATCCGGTCTGTTCCCCGCCATTTCAGCAGGAGCGGATAAAGTTCATTCAGAACCTGATAGCTCCTTACAAGATAAGGTCCGGTCCCCCGGCAGGAAAACCCATCCACTTCTATATTCAGTGCAGCAAGAAGCGAAGCTTCCGGCCCTTCCATCTCCTCCTTCAGGAAATCTTCTACGGCAAACGGTGAAAATCCAATAGCATTCATTCCGCCCAAAGCATAAAAGGCATTGGATGCAGTAACCGGATCTCTTCTCGCCTCCGGAATAAACAGCGTATTTCCGCACACACTGTATTCCTCACATACGCCTTTCAGATCAGGCAGATAAATATCCGGTGCTATCAGATCAAGAGAAGGAGCTGCTTTCTTCCAGAGAGGAATCAGTTTGCCAACAGGTCCTCCTGAAGGATAGCATCCCGGCCGGTCAGGGTGCTGTTCCAGCCAGGCATTCACATACATTGGCAGAGGATAAATGTTTTTTCCCGCTGACGCGATTTCTTCCACATCCTTTGCGTAATGATAAGCCATAAAATATTCCGGCGCATCTTCGCCCAATACTTGTTCCCAACTGCCATCCTTTCCATACAGCTCACGGATTTCCTCCGGCACTGTTTTTTTATATTCTTCCTGCGCTGTCTCAGAATAATCCCTTTCCGCCTTCAGAAAGCCGATTTCATTTTCCACCTGAACCATAATGACAGTTTGTTCTTTCTCATCCTTTTCACGCAGAAACTTCATTAGCCTGCAGAATGCCTTTTTGTCTGCTTCCACAGCTTCCCTGCAGAAAGGAGAAACCGTATTGGATGGTCTTCCTGTCCCATAGCATGCCCTGAAAAAACGCCTGTCATCTTCTTTTACCCATGAAGGTACATAAAAACTTTCCCCGTTTTTCCATAAACCGAACCATAATAATACAACTCTTACCTTTTCTCTCCTGACTTGCGAAAGAATACCATCCAGAAGCGTAAAATCGAAACAGCCCTCCCGGGCTTCTATACTCTCCCAGGCCACCGGCAGTATCACAGTGTTCATCTTAAACTGACGAATATATGGCCAGACCTCCTTTTCCATAAATTCCAGACTGGAGGAAGAAGAATTATGAAGTTCTCCCCCCAGTATCAGAAAGGGCTCGCCCTGTACATATAATACCGGAATTCCATTGGAATCCGGCGCAATACAGGGAATTCTTTTTTTTACTGTTTCCATATCCTGCTCCTATCTGCGCATATTCCTTTCATTGAAAATGAATAAGCGCCACCCCATATTCAGGAATATCAAATTCTACATTGATTCCAGTTTCTGTTTTCTGTACAACAAGTGTTTCTCTTCCGATTACGGATGCCTGATACAGCCTTTCCAATTGATCTGCATCCGGATATTCCGGACATCCCATTTCCTCCCACAGCTTTCTTGGATTTCCATGCTCCTCATCAATCCGAAAAATTTCTGCGCAGGAAATATCGCAGTTATCTATACTAAGCTCAATAGTTTCTTTTACGACCGGCTGTTCCAGGATCTGCTGATTATATGCGAGAACACAAAGACCGCCGTCACACCCTGATGCCGCAAGCATTCCCACGGTTCCCTGTTCTTCCGTCACAGGATATCTTTCACCGCCCAACTGATGAAGCAGTTCAAGGGCACGGTAAGTTGGCTTTGGTATTCCATGTACTGTCTGCAGCCCAAATCCGCCGTGATATTCTCCGCAATGCTGCGCATGCTCCTCGAAAATATCCGTAAAGGTCCAGAAGGAATATGCATCTACCAGGCCGATATTATCAATTATGGTCTTCGTTACAAGTGCTGCACTGTATGGATAATCATGTACATCATCCGGCAGAGATGCTGAGGTATTCCATTCCGTATAATAAAGCGGATAAGCTCCGGCTTCCTTCCTGGCTCTTTCCGTCATCTCTTTTAAAATTCCCCTCCGATAGACAGTTGCCTGCTTACGTATCTCCTCCGAATTGCCCTCTTCGGCTTTTCTTTCTATATCGGCAAAGAAATCCTCCAGACTCATTCCGCTGTTCCAGAGCGGATCATCCGTAGGATAATGATGTGTAGATATAAAATCCAGAGGTACCCTGTTCTGCGCACAATAATCGATCAACTCAGGTATCCACGCATTGATAGCAGTTGCCGGCCCTCCAACCTGCAGCTGTGCGTCCACGGACTTAATTGCCCTGACCGTATGTTCATAAAGAGTAAAATAATCCTTTTGATCTCCGGCAAAAAAGAATTTCAGATTAGGTTCGTTCCATACCTCAAAATACCACTGGCGCACTTCAGCCAGACCATATCTGCTGATGAAATGTCTCATCATTTTTACAATAAATTCATCCCAGACCTGATAATCTTTTGGTACCGTAACATTTCCCCGATAGTGGAAACAGGTTTGGGTACCGGAAGCAAAAGGCGTAGGCATAAACCCTATTTCCATAAAAGGCTTCATCCCTATGCTCAGAAGGAAATCAAATATATTATCAATATTAAAGAAATTATAAGTATACTCCCCCGGCCTGTTTTCCTGTACCACACACATATCATCATCAAGGATTCCATGGAATCTGACATACTGAAAACCTATATCTCCTGCCGCTTGTTTAAGCTGTTTTCTGTAATCCTCACGAAGCGCCGTATAACCATGGCAAGACCCCACACATTTTTCCCAATAATGCGAAAAAGCTGTTCTTGGCGCTTCCGCGTCCACATAAAATTTCAGTGTCCCCATAAAATTAAACCTCCCATTCTCCAATACAAACCGGCCATAACCCCAGACACAGTAAGTATCATTTTATTTTCACAGTTACAATCTAATGATATTAAAACACACAGGTTTTATATAGTTATTAATTTGTCCAGTTTTAGTCCTATTTTGCTGGACAGCAATGCTTCACTCTGCTAAAATGAGTACGGTTAGACCGGACACATTTTCCCATGCGGAGGGATTTATATGATATATCAGGAAACATATCAGGCGGGCGGGGATCCCACCAAACTTAATATAAGCGGTGTGCTCTACACTCATAATTTATCTACATTTTTACCCCCCCCCGGTGCCGAAACGTAACGGTTTCCCGTCACATTGTCACTCCTTCTATGAAATGGATTATACAATAGAAGGGATTTCTCAATTCGAATTTGAAAACAGGGTTGTCGATGTAGCTCCCGGCTCCTTAGTTTTTATTCCCCCTCTTACCATGCATTCCATTAAAAATGACAGCCGAAACAGTAATTTTATTTTGCAGTTTTCATCCCGCCTGCTGTTAAACACTCTCAGCAGCATGGAAGAGCACTGCATTTTGATACCGTCTGGAATTCTCAAGGACAGAGGCTCCCTCCGGATTGTTTCCGGCACTGCCATAGATAAAATGATTCATGAACTGATAGAAAACGTCCCAACCATTCTTTTACCTGTTCCCGAAGATGAAGTGCAGCTCGCCGGGTATCCCTGTCAACAGGAAATCAGATTGAGCGCGGCCCTGCTATCCCTGCTTTCCGTTCTCCTGGATTCAGGTCTTCTCCGGATCGAAAGCACCGAGCTTAATACCTCCAGTCTTGCCAAAATGCAGATGCTGCTCAGCAGGCTGATCAGTCATCCTGAAGACAAGCTCTCTATGGAGGATGCAGCAGCTCTTACCAATATGAGCTACTCCAATTTCTGCCGTTCCTTTAAGAGCACAATTGGTTATTCTTATGTTGATTTCTGTAATGTAGTACGGATTCATCGTGCCCAGGAGCTTCTTCTGCATTCTCAAATGTCAGTTACCGAAATTTCCGAACTCCTTAACTTTGGTTCCATCAGTTATTTCAACAGGATTTTCAAAAAACATACCGGCTGTACACCTCTCACCTATCGTTCTTCGCGTCGATAATATTACATGATTGTTCAACAGTTCAGTGCAATATCAGCTCAGTTCTGCTGAATGAATACAATATTTCCTTGTTTATTTCATAATCCATACCGTTTTTAGTCATTTTTACACGCAAAAGCAAAATAAGACTAAAATTAAGCAAAATAAATTGTAGATAATGTGTCCAAATATATTTATAGTATAAATATGTTTTGGGCACTTTTCACAATCCCAAAAAGCAATCTGTTATGCAGCCGTCCACAAAATTTTATCTATTTCGCCGGCCGTATTAACACAAAGAAAAGGAGAGGATTTGTTATGACAAGAGTATCAAAAAAGGTCCTGGCAGTGCTTTTATGTTCTGCTATGCTGACCGCTATGACAGGATGCGGTTCTTCCACTACTGCAGATTCCGGCAACGCTCCTGCCCCTGCCGCTGAATCTGCTGCCCCCGCTGCAGCCACGGATGGAGCATCGACAGACACCGCAGCAGCAGCTTCCGGCGTTGAGCTTTCCGGAGACCTGGATATCTGGGCATGGGGCGCAGATGATGAAGCAAAAGCCAGAGAAGGGGCTATTGAAATCTTTATCAGCGAGCATCCTGAACTGAATATTACCTATACCATCATTCCCACAGCCGACAGTGTTTGGGATCAGAAAGCGGCCGCTGCGCTGTCTTCCGGTTCCGCTGGCGATGTAATGCAGATGAGTCCTGATTATTATGGAATGAATACGGAATATTACATTGACCTGAATCCCTATGTAGAGGCAGAAGGCGTAAATCTGGATGATGTCCTGGTTCCCGGCGTTATTGACGGTTATTATGATTCTGACGGAAAGCTGGAAGGCTTCCCTCTCCTGGCAAACTGCTTTGTTATGGCGTACAACAAGGATATGTTTGATGCGGCAGGCGTTGCTTATCCGGAAGATGGCTGGACCATGGAAGACCTGGCTGACTGGGGACAGGCCTTTGCTAAAGGGGATGGCGCCAATAAAACCTATGGACTTGTAAAACACTGGGTTATGAACAACGTTATGGTTTATGCCTGCGGCGGCACTCCTTACAGTGATGACCTTTCCACATCCCATATGGGAACCCCTGAAATTGTTGATTCCCTGACGCTGTATAAGAAATTGATCGATACCGGTGTTATCCCTGATGATACAGCACAGAAGACTATTCCTGCAGAAACACTCTTTGTTTCCGGGAAATCCGCTATGTATCCCTGCGGCGGTTTTGAAACCATTACTGTAACCAATGATGCAGATGAAAATGGTATTAATATCGGCTTCTGCAAGATGCCAAGCGATAAAAACGGCAAAGAAATCAATGTGCAGTATGCTACTGGCTGGGCAATTACAACTACAAGTAAAAATCCTGATGCAGGCTGGCAGTTCCTGAAGGAATCCGCCTATGCAAACGATGAAATGGCAAAACAGACAGCAATCTGTGGTATGCCTTCCAACAAAAATGTAGCTGAAAGCTATTATGCAGATATTAGCTTCAAGGGCGAAGGTTTAAATAACAGTTATTATGTTGAACATATGGGCAGCACCCATCTGAACCCGTTTGGAGGAACTCTTGCTTCTACAGGTAATATATGGACTACCATGGTAGAAGCCGTACTCCTTGATAATCAGGATCCTCAGGCGGTTGTTGATCAGTATGCTCCTCAGATTGAAAAAGAATTTGCAGGTTATTCCTTTAATAAAAAATAATTAATAAATTCCGTCGGGTATCTGTAAAACTTTTTTATGCAGAGGGGGATTTTCCTCCTCTGCAATTTTTAACTTAGATGCAAAGGAGTAAGATTTCCCTGTTCGCAGAGGACTGGCATTTTACCCCACAAAACTAGGAGGAATTTGTATGAAAGAAAAAAAGAAGAAAAAAATTTCCGGCATTCAAAAAAGAAATAATCTTAATTTTTATCTGTACATATCTCCATGGCTCTTATTTTTCCTGGTTCTGACAGTTTATCCCATGATTAAATCTTTCATTCTGGCCTTTACGGATTCCAGCTTTAACGGACAAGGTAAGTTTATTGGCCTTGAAAACTTTGTACAGGCGTTTACTATGGATCCCAGGTTTTGGGCGGCATTTAAAAATACGATATGCTATGTATTAATGTATGTTCCGCTCAGTCTGGTGCTTTCCTTCTTCCTGGGATGGCTTTTAAGCCGAAATGTTAAGTTCCTGGGGTTCTGGCGTACTGTTTTTTATCTTCCCTATATTACGGCTGGTGTAGCGGTAACTATTCTCTGGGGATGGATTTTCAACGGCACCTATGGCGTTATCAATTACCTTCTTTCCCTGTTTGGGATTCAGGGACCTAACTGGCTTGGGGACAAACGCCTGGCGCTGGGTTGTATTGTAGTTATGTGTCTTTGGTCTTTAGGAAATCAGATTCTGATTATGCTGGCAGGAATACAGGATATTCCTGATTCTTACTATGAAAGTGCCAAAATTGACGGAGCCAGCACCTTGAGACAGGTTTTTGCCATTACACTGCCGCTTTCCACTCCTACAATTTTCTTCAATCTGGTTATCGGCGTTATCTCTGCATTCCAGCTGTTTAACCAGCCTTACATCCTCACTCAGGGAGGTCCGGTTAATTCGACAGTGACCGTAGCCATGCTTATTTTCCAAAACGCTTTCCAGTATGGCAAGATGGGCTATGCATCCTGTATCGCATGGTGTCTGTTCATAGTCATTATGATTTTCACCGGCATTATCGAATTCACACAAAACAAGTGGGTATTCTATGATAACTAAAACGAAAGGAGAATGATTATGAGCAATCGCCGACCTATGTCAAAAACAGCAGCAAGACGCATCAGTATGACTATCACATACATTATCCTCGCCTTATGCGCTATAATATGTATTTTCCCGTTTTTCTGGATGCTGACCACCGCATTTAAATCAACAGCTGAGGCGTATCTGTTCCCGCCAACTTTCATTCCTAAAAAATGGCTTTTCTCCAATTTTACGAACGGACTGCAGGCAGCTGATTTTGCAACCTTTACCAAAAATACTGTTTTCCTGGTTATAGTCAATACCGTGACAACAGTCATTTCTTCCGCATTCGTTGCCTATGGCTTTGCCAGATTCCCGGCCAATGGTTCAAAATTCTGGTATACCTGTCTGATGGCAACAATGATGCTGCCTGGGCAGGTAACCCTGATTCCTCAGTACCTGCTGTATTATAAAATGGGTATGGTGGATACCTATTGGCCGCTTATCATTCCCTCGCTGTTCGGCGGAGGCGCCTACAATATATTCCTGTACCGCCAGTTCTTCCTTTCACTGCCGAAGGAACTTAATGAAGCCGCCACCATTGACGGTGCCAGTTCATTCCAGACCTTTATTTACATCATGATGCCTGCCGTCAAACCCGTTTCCATGTGTGTGGGAGTCATGTCCCTGGTATATAACTGGAATGATTTCTTTCAGCCTTTAATTTATCTGAACTCTACCAGAAAATTTACGGTAGCCATCGGACTTCAATTCTTGAATTCCTCAATGGGAACTACAAAAATTGGCCAGATGATGGCTGTGGCCGTAGTTATGACGATTCCGGTATTGTTGATTTTCTTCGTCTGTCAGAAATACTTTGTACAGGGAATTAAGATGCAGGGAATCAAAGGATAAGTGCAACGTTTCCTTTCTTTCAAAATTATGGACACTTTATATGAACATTAAAAAGCAAATCACTGGTGCGGCCGGCGGTTTGCTTTTTTTATACTTTTTCAGCCTCTATAGTTTATTTATCAATATTTTCAAGACTTTCTCTCTTTACACGGCCTGTTTTATGCTATAATTCAATATCCCAAATTTGATAAAAACCAGATAATTACCTGCTATCATAAAAGAAACCCTCCCACCCAGGAAAGGACCGAAACTCCCCATGGAAAAAAAGCTTCCAAATAAAAAGAAAATTCTCATCATAGACGACGAACAGGATATCACAGAAATGCTGAGCTCCTTCTTTCAAAGCAGGGGCTATGAAGCCATAACCGCAGGCAGCGCTTCCCAGGCCCTGCGGCAGGTAGAGACCCGTCCTGACCTCATTCTTCTTGACATCAATATGCCCGGAGAAGACGGCTTCAGCCTATGCGGGAAAATCCGGGACTTCATCAACTGCCCCATCCTGTTTCTGACCGCCCGGGTGGAGGACGCGGATAAGGTGAGGGCCTTCCTGGCGGGCGGCGATGACTATATTGTAAAGCCCTTTTCACTTCTGGAGCTGGAGGCCCGCGTAGCTGCCCATCTGCGCAGGGAACAACGAAACGCCGCTTCCTCCCTGGTAAAATTCACGGACAGCCTGGTCATCGACTATGGCAGAAGAAAGGTCTTTTCCTCCGGCCGGGAGCTTCCCCTCGCCAAAAAAGATTTTGCCATTGTCAGCCTGCTTTCCCAAAATCCCCGCCAGGTCTTTGATCGGGAACGCATTTACGAACGAATCTGGGGATATGACGCCGAAGGCAGCAGTACCGTTGTGGCGGAGCATATCCGCAAAATACGCAGCGTATTTGAGGAATACGGCTGTAAGGATTATATTGAAACCATATGGGGAGTGGGATATACATGGAAAGAATAAAACGCACTTTCAAAAAACTTACTATTAAAAAAAGCTTTGCCCTCCTTATCCTGCTTTTCCTTCTGCTGGATATCTTTTTATGCCTGGCAACAGCAGGCCTGCTTCAGCTCCTTCCGGGAAAATACTATGCGCTGTCCTCCCCTCTCATAGTCTGCCTCTATTCCGCCCTCTGTCTGGCTTCCGCCGCCTGTCTCTTCTATAAATGCAAGCTGGAGGAACCGGTACGGCTGATCAAGGAGGCCGCCGCCAGAATCGGCAGGCAGGATCTGGATTTCCGCCTTTCCTATGACAGCAACGATGAAATGGGCGAGCTTTGCCGCAGCGTGGAAAGCATGCGCCTTGCCCTGGAAGATAATTACCATCTTCTGTGGAGCCAGGCGGAAGAAAAAAAGCGCATTAACGCCGCCTTTGCCCACGATATGCGCACGCCGCTCACCATAATCAAGGGCTACCTGGAATTCCAGGAGCTGTCCGCAGGCAGCCTGTCTCCCAAAGATCTGCAGAAGCAGGCCGCAGTAATGAAAAAACACCTTGCCCGCATGGAAAACTACATAGAGGCCATGAATTCCCTTGCGACGCCGGACGGCATCCGGGCTATCCCTTCCCTCATCCGCCCCCGAAAGCTGGAGGAGGAACTCTTCCGTACAGCAACCATGCTCTGCGAACGGCTTCACAAGTCCCTTGTCCCGGAATCGCAGCTTCCCGGCTCTCCCCTGTCCGCCGATCCCGAAATCATCTCCCGTGTTCTGGACAATATCCTCAGCAATGCCGCCGCACACGCCTCCTGCACCGTCACTTTACGACTCTCCCTGAAGCAGGGCGCCCTGCTGGCGGAGGTTTCCGACGACGGTCCGGGATTTACCACAGCCGCTCTGGAAAAAGGCTGTGATCCCTTTTTTACCGAAGCCAGGGATAACGGGCACCAGGGACTTGGACTCTACACCAGCCGCCTGCTCTGCCTTGCCCACCATGGCAGCCTGACACTTGCCAATAACCCGGAAGGCGGCGCCCGGGTAGCCGCCTCTTTTCTGCTGTTCCAGGATCCAAAGGCACCGCAAAAAGCGGGGGAGTAAAGACTGTCCGCGGCCTCTTCCCCCTCAAATGCCGCCGCGTTTTACAATTCTGCCTCTTCTCATTGAACCGCTGCCGGGGATTTCCTCATTCTGATATTTTTCCAAAACCAGATAAAAAGTTGAAAGAATGCCTGTATACTGATAACAACCGCAGCAGTCAGGCTGTCCAAGCTGCTGCGGGCAATCGCAGAAAGGAAACGGCATTCTTATGAACTATATCATCGAAACCCAAAATCTGACCAAATGCTACGGAGAACACGCCGCTGTCCGGGATGTATCCCTGCACGTCCCCCAGGGCGCAATTTACGGCCTTCTGGGAAGAAACGGCGCCGGGAAAACTACGGTTATGAAAATGCTTTTAGGCCTGGCCCGCCCAACCTCCGGCTCCATCCTTCTCTTCGGCCGCCCCGTGAAGGGCTTTCCCCGGGACATTTACAGCCGCATCGGAAGCAGTATCGAAGCTCCCGGCTTTTATCCCCACATGACGGCAAAGGAAAATCTCACCATCTTCTCCCGTCTGACAGGGAAGCCGGATCCGTCCCGGATAGAGCAGGCCCTTGATACGGTGGGTCTTTCCTCTGACAGCCAAAAAACCTTTTCCCAATATTCCCTGGGAATGAAGCAGCGGCTGGCCCTGGCCAACGCCCTTCTTAAAAGTCCCCGGCTCCTGATTCTGGATGAGCCTGCCAACGGCCTCGATCCTATCGGAATCGCAGAGCTGCGCTCCCTGTTGAAGCGGTTGAGCGAAAAAGAGGGCAGGACCATCCTGTTATCCAGCCATCAGCTGACGGAAATGGAACAGCTATCGGACTTTACAGGCGTCCTGCATGAAGGCCGCCTTGTGGAGGAATGCTCCCGGGAGGAGCTTGCGCAGATGGAGAAAAAATATATCCGGCTGTGCGTTTCCGCCCCTGACAGGGCGCTTCTTTTTATCAGGAATACCTGTTCCCCGGATGGCCCGGAGCGCATTCTGCCCAACGTAATTCAGCCGGATGGCTCCATCCACTTATACGGCACAGGCTGGAAACCCGCCGCCATCAACAGAAAGCTGCTGGAAGCCGGCTTTGAAGTAACCGAACTGACACGCTGCGCCGGTTCGCTGGAGGAGCATTTTAAAAGCATTACAGGAGGTGTGGGAATTGCATAACATCCTTGCGGCAGAACTCATGAAACTGAAGAAAAATAAAATGGCGGGAACCGGCACGCTGCTTCTGTGCGCCATACCGGTTCTCGCCATGATAAAAAAGATATTGATTGATAAGGACAGCATCGGTTTACAGGAATGGTATCTCACCATTTTCCTGCTTCAGACTATTGCGCTGCCCGTAGTAAACGGCTTCGTGCTGACCAGTCTGATCCAGCGGGAATATCAGGACTGCACCCTGCGTAATACCCTGTGCGCCCCGGTTTCCAGATCCGCCTTTCTGCTTTCCAAAACCGTGATCTGGTTCCTGTGGTTCTTTCTGTCAGCCTCCGCAGCCATGCTGCTTTCGCTCTCCGGCGCCCGCCTGCTGTTTCCCTCCGGCTTTGGTACGGACGAACTTCTTTTAATTGCAGGGCAGCTCACACAGCAGGCGCTTCTGGTTTTTCTTACATCCCTTCCCGCCCTCTGGATAGCCGTCAGCCAGCGGGCCGCCTTCTATCCCGCCCTGCTTGCGGTCCTGGGCTTTGCCATCCTGGAAACAGCCGGTATGCAGGTGAGCGTGGAGTGGCTGCTTCCGGCCAGCCTCTGTCCCTG
>NZ_KE992678.1:0-5083 GCF_000466465.2 Clostridium sp. KLE 1755 | reverse complement strand
TGGCTGCTTCCGGCCAGCCTCTGTCCCTGGACGGCCGTGTCCGTATCCGCGCTTGTGGAAAAAGGCAGCAGCCTCTATTTTCTCTGCCTCCTCTCCGCAGCCCTGTGCGGCGCCCTGGGCCTGGCGGGTGCGCTCCGGGCATTTGGAAAACAGGATTTGTGACCGCTTCCTGTTTTTCAGAATTTCTCCCCCCGTTCGCACCGGCCAATCCAGGGCAGTTCTCCGAACTGCTCCCCATAAGGCGCGCTGCCCTCATAGCAGCTGGAACGGGCTATAACATTCAATATCCGGGCGGCGCAGGCCTGCAGCTCACCCAGCGTAAGCGCTTCCTCCCCTGCCTTTTCCGGATGCTCCACCGCCTCTACAATATCGTCCACATTCTTCTGGCAGCCCGGCATCTGCAGGTCATTCCCTGCTTTTATGCACAGCGGGGAGGAAGAAATGGGATACTTATGCACAGCCGCGCCAAACATAAAGGACGGATCCTGTGAGGTAAACCAGTCTGTCATCACGAGCCCCGCAAAGCCCCATTCGTCCCGGGCGGCCGAAGTGAGCAGGTCGTAATGGTTGGCCGTGTGGGTTCCGTTCAGCAGGTTGTAGGAGGACATGATCGACATGGGCTGGCTTGTTTTTACCGTAATTTCAAAACCCTTCAGATAGATTTCCCGCAGCGCCCGTTCACTGATATGGGCGTTGGAAAACATCCGGTTATCCTCCTGGCTGTTCGCTGCAAAATGCTTGATGGTCGTACCGATTCCGGGCCTGGACTGCACGCCCTTTGTATCCGCGGCCGCACACATTCCGGTGAGCAGCGGGTCCTCGGAATAGTATTCAAAATTCCTGCCGCACAACGGGTTCCTGTGGATATTCATGCCGGGAGCCAGCCAGAGCGTCACATGGAATTCCTCCATTTCTCTGCCGACGATTCTGCCCGCTTTTTCAATCAGCTCCATATCCCAGGACTGGGCCAGCAGGGTGGCGACGGGAATCGCCGTACAATACTGGTAATAATCCACCGCATCCGCCGTCCGCTCCGGATCTTCTCCCATGGGAATTCCGCTGATCGTATCCCCACTGACAAGCAGCCTTCCATCCGCGGTTGTGGCAAAATGGGGATTCAGGCGAAGGCCTGCCGGTCCGTCGGCCAGAATCATATTTTTCACATTCCTGTCCTCCAGGAGAAGGGAGGTGGTATCTCCGGCCGCGCCGGGCACCAGCGCAGAGGCTGAGCCGATTACCGTATCCGTGCCCTGGCCGCCGCGAGCGCTTCCCACACAGATTTCAGCCAGCTCCCGTACGGTGAGCTGGGCCGTAAATTCCTCCAGGGAGGCTTTTCCGGATCTCACATCGTCCATGGTCCAGGCGGTAACAGTCCCCTTATCCCTCCATACCGGCTCATTTTCCCGGTAAGTCACGGTTTCTGTCTCTATATCCGCTCCATGGAGATAGATTTTGGGAGCCGCCCCCTTTTCCTGCGCTTCGCCGTCATAGGTCCAGGCTGCCGCACCCTTTGCCGAAAGCTCCTGCAGCGGTTCTTCATCCCGGAACAGATTCTTCAGCTGTACGGTCACCGCATCCTCGTCCAGACAGACTGCCGCCGCAATATGGGTATTGCGGGAGCTGTTTCCCACGCGGATATAGTAGGTTCCCGCTTCCAGAACCCAGGCCGCCCTTGCCTCACTGTAAGAGGCCATGGATGCCGTAGGGAAAGAGATGGTAAGAAGCTGGCTCTCCCCCGGCTCCAGCAGCGACGTTTTCCCAAAGCCCCGCAGCTCCTGCAGCGGCTTTTCCAGCCCGCCGCCCGCCGGGGCGCTCACATAGATCTGAACCACCTCCCTGCCTGCAAAACGGGACCCCGTATTCGTCACCTTCACCTGCGCCCGGACGCTGTGCGCATCTGCCGCCACATCCAGCGTTTCCATGGAAAACTGCGTATAGGACAGCCCATAGCCAAAGCAGTAAAGCGGCTTTACGCCGAAGGTGTCAAAATAACGGTAACCCACATAAATGCCTTCCGTATAATACTCGTCATCCACATCGCCGTCATTGCCGCTGAAGCCTGCGGAGGATGGATAATCCCCGTATTTTGCCGCCCAGGTGTCCGTCAGCTTACCGGAAGGGATTGTTTTCCCGGTCAGTGCATCCGCCACGGCATCCCCGCCGATATTTCCGGACTGGCCGGCCAAAAGCACCGCGCTGATACCCGGAATTTCCTTCAATGGCGCTGCATCCACCACACCGCCTACATTGAGCACCACAATACATTTTTTATAAGCCTGGCCCAGCGCGGCCAGAGCCGCCAGCTCTGATGCGGAAAGCAGATAATCCCCTTCCGCCTCCTTCCTGTCCGCGCCTTCGCCGGAGTTCCTGGCAATGACGTAAATGGCGGTATCCGTACCGGAACTGTTTACATCCTCCGGTGTCACCGCCGGAATCTGCGGCTCCCTGAAAGGCATCTCAAAGGTAACCAGGAAGGGCGGCACCTTTTTCTCCTCTGCGATTTCCATGACCTGCTCCAGATATGCCTTCTGCGCATCCGCATAGCAGCTGTCGTAATTGTCCAGCCAGCGTTCTGTTGTGATGGTAAACCCGGCATTTTTCAGGCCTTCCTCAATCGTGACCACCGTCCTGGAATTCACGTCTCCTGATCCTGTTCCGCCCTTCACCGTATGTCTGGCGCCGTTTCCGTAAAGCGCAAGCTTATGGATGTCCTCTCCGCCCGGCGCCCCCAGGGGCAGCGCTCCGTTATTCTCCAAAAGGACCATACATTCCCCGGCAAGGGCACGTACCGCCTCCATATGCGCCTTTTCCCTCCGGCTGATCTCCGGTGAGCGTGATGCAAAATATTCCGCCATTCTCCTTCTCCTTCCGCCGCTCCCCGCGGCTCTTTTCCTGTTATTTTCCAATGCCGGGATAAAAAAGCCCGCGGCATCCTTTTTTCATACGCCGTCCCCTTCTTCTTCCTCCCTCCGGCGCTTCTCCTCAACACTCCAGACCCATTTCAGCAGCAGCTCATCCAACCGCTGCATGGATACGGGCTTCGGCATGAAATCATCAAAGCCTTCCTCAAAAAACATGGCCCGCGCGCTGTTTGTGGCATTGGCCGTCAACGCCACCACCGGCAGCGTCTTATCTGCCCCGCCGGGCAGCGCCCGGATCTTCTTCAACGTTTCCACACCGTCCATTCCCGGCATCATATGATCCAGAAAAACAAGATCATATGCCTTATTTTTAACCGCCTCCACCGCTTCAGCCCCGGACTGCACACAGTCGATCCGGGGACCGAAGGGCTCCAGCAGGCCTTCCGCAATCTGCAGGTTCAGCTCATTATCATCCACCACCAGAAGCCGCACATGCGGATACTGACGCAGCTCATTGTCCTCCTCCGTTTTCCGGTTTGCCCTGGGATTCTTCAGAAAACCGGCAAGCTGCAGGCCGAATAGAGGAATATATATGACAGGATACGCAGAAGCGCCTCCCATGTCCCCCAGGCCGCTGTCCAGCCGGCCGGCCAGCACTGCCAGCCTGGTTTTTGCGGGCACACGCGTCCTGTCCGTTTTCTCAAGCGCCGCCCTCTCCGCACAGGCATGGGTAAATTCCCCTGTATACAACGCTTCGGCAAAGGAGCGCTCATCACTGCATAGGATATAGGCAACCTGCATCTGATCCATGCACCTTGAAAAATATTCCCGCATACAGGGCGACTTTTCCAATATAAGAATATGGCACCCCTCCCAGCCTGAGGAGGGCAGAAGCGGCTCCGCGCTCCCTCCCTTCTTCTGTAAAATGGTAACCGTAAAAACAGACCCTTTCCCATACTCGCTCTCCACAGAAATTTCCCCGTCCATCATCTGGCAGAGCGCTTTGGAAATGGCCAGCCCCAGCCCTGTACCCTCCAGGCCGTGGCTATAATGGGTATCCACCTGATTGAAGCTGACAAAGAGCTTCCCAATATCCTGTTTTTTAATGCCGACGCCAGTGTCCTCCACCTTCATGGTCAGCCGGATTCCCTCTTTTTCTTCCTCCGCCTGCACGGACAGCCTGACATAGCCCTCTTGGGTAAATTTGGCGGCATTTCCAATGATATTGACAAGTATCTGCTTCACCCGCACCATATCACCCACAAGAAGAGCCGGTACGCTTCCTTCCACCTCCACCATGAAATCCACCGGTTTTTTCCCCAGACGTACCGCCGCAATGGTGGTAATGTCATACAGGAGAGAGCTCATCTCATACTCCCTCTCCTCAATTGTATATTTGCCGGATTCCACCTTGGAAAAATCCAGAATGTCATTAATAATATCCAGAAGGCCCTGGCCCGATTTCCGGATGGTCTGCACGGATACCCTCTGCGTTTCCGTCAGGTCCGACCGGAGCAGCAGCTCGCTGATTCCCAGAATCACGTTCATGGGCGTTCTGATTTCATGGCTCATATTGGCAAGAAACACGCTTTTCATCTCCGCTGCATGCCGCTCATTCCGTGAAATTCCCCACAGCGCCCCCATTCCCGTCAGCAGCATCAGGAAAATGATGACAACCGCAATGCTGATTCCCACCATTTCCCGGATCAGGCGGTCTGTTTTGGACATCACCACATCCCTGGGAACGATATTCACCACCGTCCAGGAATTCAGCCCCAGGGGGCAGTAATAGGCATACTGCTCCACTCCCAGCTGATTGTACAGAAGCATGCCGCTGCCGCCGTCCGCCATATCCTGCCGGATTTCATCCAGGCCTCTTGTTCCCTGTATTTTCACATTTTCCAGCACCCGGAAAAAGTTGTTATAGTCCATACTTTTATTGTGCAGGACAAGATTCCCTTTGTCATCAATGATATAGGAATACCCTGCGCCGCCGAAGCTTTCCGTGCGCAGCGCATCATTCAGGCGTGAAATATCAAGCATGGCCGCCAGCACCCCCACAATCTCCCCGCCGGGACTGCGCAGGGGAACCGCCAGGACGATTCCCGACACGGCTCTGTTCTCAAGGATCCGGCGCATCAGCCCGGTAATCATTCTTTCCCCCTTAAGCGCCCCCTGAAAGTAATCCTCCCGTGAAATATCCGAATACGGCAGCTCCTGCG
>NZ_KE992677.1:21773-24663 GCF_000466465.2 Clostridium sp. KLE 1755 | reverse complement strand
GCCGCGGGAACCGTGACGGACGCGTCCACCGATACCGAAAGCTGCCCCGCTGTATCTGAAAACTCCAGGGCAAAACGGCTGGGCGCCTGCACCTGCTCTGCGATACTGCCCTCTGCCGCGGCCTGCGGCGCCTGTGTACTTTCCTCCTTCGGTTTTACCAAATCCTCCTGAGGCTCCGGGGTTCCCCCGCATCCGGCAAAAACGGAGGCCGCCAAACCTGCCGCCATGATTACAGCCATCCAACGCTTACTTTTTCTCATTTCAATTCCCTCTTTCCGTATTTGTGTTACTGTTCACTCCGTGACCAGTAACTGTATAAATCCATTAAAAATTGCCTGCGGCAATGGGATTTATGCACTCTTGAATCACTTTCTTACGTACTGTGCAGTAAATGCACAGTACTGAATGAACAGTAACGTATTTGTTTCATCTCTGCCTGTTTCAGGGCAGCCGCCCTGCGCATCTGCGCGAAACGTTATGCTTCAGGCATAAACCAAGCATACGCCTGTGCCTCGTAAAAAGTATGCAGCAGGATGTAAACATTTTGCAAACAGGGTTATATTTTCAAACATACGCAAGCCCCGGCCGGACCGTTACCAGTCGTTTCAGTTCCTTCACAGCTTCCGTCAGGCTTCCCCCTGGAAAACCACCGTTA
This sequence comes from Clostridium sp. KLE 1755, assembly GCF_000466465.2. Classification (NCBI taxonomy): domain Bacteria; kingdom Bacillati; phylum Bacillota; class Clostridia; order Eubacteriales; family Clostridiaceae; genus Clostridium; species Clostridium sp. KLE 1755. Next base: position 24,008 of record NZ_KE992677.1, on the reverse strand, counting down.
CACGGGTTCCTTCCCCTTCCCTGCTTTCGATATGGAGGGACGCGTTATGAAGCTCCGCTATCCTGCTGCAAAGTGCCAGCCCAAGGCCGATGCCCCCGGCTTTTCTGCTGCGGGATTTATCCACCATATAGAACGCCTCTGTAACGCGGGGCAAATCTCCGGGCGGTATTCCCCTGCCCTGATCGGTGACGCTAATTTCATTTCCGGCAGCCTCCAGTCGAATGGCATCACCCTCTTTTCCGGCTTTCACAGCGTTATCTATCAGATTAATAAGAAGACTTTCAAAAAGATCCCTGTCCAGCCTGCGCATCTGGCCGTCCGACCGGGTTTCCAACGTCATCCCGCACTCCTCCAGGTGATATTTTTCCAAATCCGCCACCCGGGAAAACAGATCCTCCACCTCCGTCTCCTCCAGCCTGATACTATCGTTATCATACAGACCGATCAGGTTCATCAGCTTGCCGGACAGACGCTCCAGCCTCCTGCACTCATCATGAATACGATGCAGCGCCTGTTCCCGCCGCTCCTCGCTCAGCTTCACATGCAGCAGGGTATCGGAATAACCGATGATTGATGTCATAGGCGTTTTCAACTCATGGGTCAGGCTTCCAAGCAGCATCCCGCGCTGCGCCGAAACCTTTTCCAGCTCCGTCACCTGCTCCTCAATCCGGTCCGCCATACGGTTAAAGGAAGCCGCCATGGCGCCGATTTCATCCTTTGAACCAGCCTGCGCCCGCTGCCCGAGCCTTCCCTCGCTGATATCCGCAGCCGCCTGCTGCAGCTTGCGCAGCGGCTTCAGCAGCCTGCCCGTTATGAGAAAAATAATCAGCACCGATATGACTGCCGCCGCAAAATAAATCTCCGCAAACAGCCAGGCCTGTTTTTCCATATCCGCATAAAGCTCCGTAATGTCCTGCACCAGGACAAGCCGGTAGTCCGAAAGGGAATCCGCGGGCAGTTTTTTCCCGAGAATCAGCAGATGCTGCTCCCCCACCTGCCGGAAATCCGCGGAAGCCTCCGTCCCCGCCCAGCGCTTCTCCCGCGGGTTTACCAAATCAAAAGCCGTGAGATTGCAGACAACCTCCCCGTCCTTAATCAATATGTATTTTGAAGCGCCGTATTTTTTTAAAATATAATTATAAAATGAGCTTCTGGTTGCCTCCGTGTAGCCCTCAAGCTCGCTGTCGCTGATTTCCTTTCCCAGCGCATAGGCGGTGGCATGAAGCTGCTGCTCATAATTTTCCACCGTTTTTGTCTCATTATACTGTACGGTGCGGTGAACCACAATTCCCCCTGTGACGCCGGTCGTCACAAGCAGTACGGAGGTGGTCAGAAGAGAAATTTTTTTCCAAAGCTTCATATTCAATCCTCCAGCCGGTAGCCTGTTTTGGGAATGGTCCGTATGACCTCAAAAAAATCCAGCTTCTTGCGCAGCCGCCCGATATGCACATCCACGGTTCTGGTTTCCCCCATATAATCGCTGCCCCAGACCTGATTCAAGAGCTGCTCCCTGGAAAAAGCCACATTTTTATTAGCCGCCAGAAGCACCAGCAGCTCATACTCCATCGGCTTGAGGGCCACCGGAATTCCCGCCTTCATGACCTGATGCTCCTTCCTGTCAATCCTCACGTCGCGGATTTCAATGATTTCCTTCCCCCTGCCTGTCCGTTCCAGCACCTTTTCCATACGCACCAGCAGCTCCAGCACCTCAAAGGGCTTCACAATATAATCCTCCGCCCCCGCCCGCAGCCCGTGTACCTTGGAAATCACATCCGCCTTGGCCGTAAGATATATCACCGGAATTCCGGCCGACTGCATACACCCCATCAATTCAAACCCATCCTTGCCCGGCAACATAATATCAACCAACGCCAGCGCATAAGACAAGCCTCCCTCTCCGCCGCCGGCCAAACCCGAAACGATTTTTTCCGCCTCCACCCCATCATAAACCGGAACCGGCTCATACCCCGCCGCCTCCAGATTCATACAGATAAGCTCCGATATGGAAGCATCATCCTCAATCACTAAAATTCTCGTCTTCATCCTCTTTCCCCTCATCCGCACAACAATCAAATCCCCCGCTGCAAGGAACAGAATATTTATCCTTTAAAAAATTATGTACTAAAAATACCGCCTGCCCATAATCCCCTTTAGTGTAACACACCATCCCCAGAAAAAAAGCACCAAAATGTAAACATACTGCGCGGCCCGGGGAGGAACCGCCCCGGGCCGCCG
>NZ_KE992677.1:0-21673 GCF_000466465.2 Clostridium sp. KLE 1755 | reverse complement strand
GCCGCCTGTTGCGGACGAAGGGCGGTTCTTCTCCGGGCATCCACTCCCTTCCGAGAGGCCGCCTTCTCCTGTCGGAGGTTCACACCCCCATTATTTTTTCATTTTGGGTTTGAAAATAAGGGAGGCAATGTAGCCGAAGATAAGCGCGGCGGCGGTCCCTACGGCGCCCGCCTTGAAGCCGCCGGAAAACAGGCCGAGAAAGCCCTGGCTATCTACTCCTTCCTTGACCCCCTTCATCAGGGTATTGCCAAAGCCCAGTAAGGGAACGCTGGCGCCGGCGCCGGCAAATTCCTGGAAGGGTTCGTACAGGCCTATGGCGCTGAGCACGGCCCCTGTACATACAAGAAGAACCATGATACGGCCGGGCATGAGCTTTGTTTTTTCCATGAGTATCTGGACGAGGGCGCAGATAAGGCCTCCCACCCAGAATGCATTAATATAATCCATTTTAATAATCCTCCTACTGGTTTTGCGGAGCAAATGCGAGTCCTCTGACGCGCGTGTACAAATCTTTTATTCCCGCGAGCAACGAGCCAAGTAGCCATGCTTGCATGGATATTTGGCGACTGCCGCGAGGGTCAAATACCCCTTTTCTTGCAGCGGGGTATTTGATTGCGGAAGCGGGGCTTTCTGTGATTTGCGTTCAAATAGTTTTTTCTACGCTGTAGTATGAGGAGTTTTGCGTTAAAATATTCTTTTTGGCAAAAGAAAAAGAAGCAGCGCGGGAAATTGATTTTAGCCGTTCTGCTTCATTCATTGTTAAATTATTTAACACAGGCTTCGTACAGGCTGGAAAACCATCCGGCCTGTACGAAGCCTGTGTAATTTTAATATAAAATTCCGTCGTAATATTTCAAAAGAAGGGTAACCACGCGGCTGTAGCTTTTCATGCCGTCCTCCACTCCGTTGATTTTCAGCGTCGCTTCAGTGAACTGATTGGAGGCTTTTTTTACGGTTGCAGTCTGGATCACGGCCTTTTCTTCCACCTTTTCCCACGCTTCTGCAGTGAGGAACAGGTCGTCGCTGTAAACGCTTTTCGCTATTTCCGGATGTTCAAAGTACTTGGATGCCTTATGGTTAATGGAATCACGGAACTCATTTTCCACATAGTTAAGTACGCTCATGTAGCCGCTGTACTGAAAGAAGATGTCATCGGAGTTAATACAGGCCAGAAAGCCGATAAAATTGGCTTCGTCCTCGTAAATGAAGCCCTTCAAATGGGCAAGTTCATGGCAGATAGTGGCCGGCTTGTTCACGATGTACATGCGTTTATTATAGTTGGCTTCCATTGAAAACGGGAAGTAGTAGCCCATCATATGTTCCTGGCTGAGGAAATCAGAGGAATGGATGGTCTTGGCCCTCGGATAATAGCCGGACAGCTGGTCGTACTCCTTTCCAAGCTCCTGCATGGCGGTAATCGCGCCTGCGGTAATTTCGTCATTATATACAAGATAGCCGGTATCGTCCCGTTCCATCTCGACAGTCAGTTCATTCAGCTTTTCCACAATATGATCTCTTACAAGGGCAAGCTCCTTGTCAGTATAACCCCGCTCTGTTTTTTCGGGCATATATTTTTCATCAATGGGAGAAGCATGGTAAAGAAGAAAGCAGTTACACGTCATAATCCAGAAAACCGCAAGCAGAATCCAGGCAAAAGCCGTATAGAAGCCTTTGCACACCCGTTTCAGCCATTCCCTTCTCACAAAAATCCTAACAGCCGCCAGAAGCACCGCTTCCAGCAGAAGCAGCAGACCAAAGGCTATCATCCACTCTCCCACGGAAAAAGGAAAGACGGACATCAGTCTGCCATAGGTATTAATGGACACCGGAAATATAAACCGGATATGCCAGTCACAAAACGCCGTACAGTTCCATGCCAGAATATTGATTACAACGATTGCCGCAAACAATGCAAACCATATTTTCTTCTTCAAAAATCTCATCCCCCGCTCACCTGGCCTGCCGGCAAATCAAATGTCTTTCCCGGCCTGTCAGGCTGTTTTTTCCCCTATTTATACTATACCTGCGGGGCGGTTTCAAAACAAGGGAATCACAGAAATGCTAGAAAGAGTTAACAGTCTATTAACAAATCTGTAATGGAAAATTTACGTAACCAAATGACATCGGGGACTGAACAGTTACAATTTTACGGTAAGAAGAGGATAAAAACTTGACAAAACAGATCGTATATGTTCCTGCGTATTGACAAAATAAGGGGAATTTTATCTTTCAGGAAATGGGCATAAAAAACGGGGCGAAAACGGTTCGCCCCATAATTATCATGGTGTTCATTCTTTTATTTTTGAAGACGATGAACGGAATGTGCAAGGATTAATTTTACAAACCACCAGAGCACAGTTCATCACAATTAAAAAACTCATAATTTGCAGTGAGTTTATCAATATCTTCTCCCCATTCTGCATAGCCTGCCCCAAAGCAGCAATACTGCCACATGGGAATTAGAACCATAGAAGCAATCTCCCTGCGGTAATCCTTAAAGCAGCGTTGCCACGTATAATCTTTTACGCCATGCTTCAACAGGCTGTCATAATAATGTTTTACAAGGTCAATCTGTATCCTTTCCCTGAATTCATCGGGAAAATTAACTCTTGTCAGGTGAGCTAAATCCTTTCCAAATAATCCCTGTCTATCTGTGGATTTGCAGACATCATTTTTTTATATACCGGATCCCCTTGCCAAAACATATTTTTCCCCCATTCACCTTATACGGCTGATTGCATGTTACCTGTTTTATGAATCAGCCCCGGACATAAGCGCCGCCTCCCCGGCCTTCTCCGGCAGCTGCACCAGGATTACCGCCGCAAAAACAAGAACACATCCGAATATTTCCTTTAGATTCAACGTCTCCCCCAGAATCACCCAGCCGGCCAGCACAGACACCACGGATTCCAGGCTTAAAATCAGCGAGGCCACGGTAGGATCCAGGTGCTTCTGCCCGATTATCTGCAGGGTATAGGCCACGCCGCAGGACATAACACCTGCATAAAGAACAGGGACTGCGCCGCTTACCAGCCCGCTCCAGGTCGGTTCTTCAAATAGAAAGGCGCCGATTGTACAGATAATCCCCGCCACAAAAAACTGGATGCAGGAGAGCTTCACGCCATCCGTCTTTGGTGAAAAATAATCAATCACCAGGATATGGATGGAAAAAATCACCGCACAGATAAATACAAGCACATCTCCCCGGTTCAGGCTGAGTGTCTCATTGACACAAAGCAGATACATTCCTGCCGCGGCAATCGCCGCCCCGGCCCAGACAATTCTTCTCACTTTTTTCCCAAAGAAAAGTCCCATAATGGGAACAATGATAATGTAAAGAGTGGTAATAAATCCGGCCTTCCCCACCGTGGTATACTGTATGCCGATCTGCTGGAACATACTTGCCGTGCATATGGCGAGACCACAGCAGACGCCGCCAATCAGCGTGATCTTCCGTCTTTGTTTTCTCTCCTCCGCCGTTTCCTTACGTGTCTCTGCCTTCTTCTGTTTCTGCTCACGGAATGCAATCAGAGGCAGAAGAACCGTGCCTCCAATAAGGCTTCTTGCACCATTAAAGGTAAACGGCCCCATATAATCCATCCCTACGCTCTGCGCCACAAAGGCCACACCCCAGATGGATGCCGCAAGAAAAAGGAGCAGACTACTTCGGTAGCTGTGATCTCTGCTGTGACCGATCTGTCCGCCCCTGCTGCTTTCGCCGTTTTGATTCATTTATATGTACCTTCTTTCCCGAAATTTAGTCTTTCTGCTTCAGAGCGCGCTTGAAAAATCATTCCCGCTCTTCAGTCTGTGATATATCTGAACATTGTCATAATCCGGCGCAAATTCCTCTACCGCCTGATAAATCTTCCTGATTGTTTCCACGCTTTCTTCCAGCTCCTCTGCCGCTTCCTCCGGACTTTTCCCTTTTACAAGCTTCCTGCAGGCCAGCTTGATAAGCAGAAGAATTTCCCCTTCCTGTTTTGCCATTTCTTCTATTTCTTCCAAAGCCTTACACATATCCGTTTCCCCTTTCCCGCTGTCTGCGTCTGCTTTCCACCATCTGTCCGCATGAAGAAGCGCCTTCAGCATATCGTAAGTATCCGGTGGAATATGTCTGAACACTTCACTGTTTTCCTGTATATACTCCTTCATTCCCGTTCCATCGCCGGCCATCTTCAGCAATGAAAAAATAAGCTTCCAGTCCGTACGGAAATTATCCGGTTCCGCATTTTCCGGCTGTATTAAATTGAGCCGGTAATTTGAAAGATACGGGCGCATGTCCTCAAATTCCTCCGGAATATCCATCATGTCCAGAAGCTCCATCGGCCCATCCCACGGTGTTGTTCCGTAATAAAGGCACAGCGTTACCACCGGCACGAGCCTGTCCTCAGGGAAAAAGCCTGATAAAAACTGAGCGCTGTTCTGATAGTCTCCGTTTTCCCGATGCCTTAATGCCGCCTGCTCCACCTGGCTGGTATAGCTCATGGCATCGTAGAGCATTTCCCTTACAGGCATAGCATAGTGTGCCTTGTCCTGCCCTTCCACAGCGAATATGGCGTACAAGGCATTTCCGCATGCCTTCCGGACCGCATCCCTGTATCTCTTAACAGTTACCTTCCTGCCGTCCTTATCCGCAAAGCTGACAATCGCTTCCCCTGGCAGGCTCTCCAGGCTGCCGGCCTTCAGCACCTGTTTCCCGCCAAACAGCGATCCATTGAACAGATCACAAAAATGGGCCGGATTCTCCAGAAATCTTTTTACTGCCGAATCTTTTTCTTTCTTCATACAAGTATACATTCTCCTTAAATCTTGTTGGTAAATCCAAAAGATGTATACTTTATACAGGTTATATTATAGACATATCCCGTCGAAAAAGCAATTCCTTCGGATACCAAATATAAAAAATGGAATCAATGGCTGATACAGCCGGATGAGTAAATAAGAATTATGAAATATTTATAACTGTTCAGTACCCCTCACAGTTACAATTATTTATACCATATATCTGGAGAATCCGAAATAGTAATTATTCACAAATTGTAAAAAGTGCAGAAGAAAAGGCAACCATTCAGTTTTTTCACAGTAACCGGAAAAGTTTACGCGGCCTCATGTGTTTTTTAACTGTATAAAGGATTCCTTTGCAGCATAAAATAACGTTACAAAGGAATCCTCAGAAATACTGTTAAGTAAAAATTCACAGGGCAAAGTGAGCGGACAGGTCGGATACGATCTGGCGGATTCTTTTTCCTTCGCAGAAAAGGATCACGTCCGCATATTTTTCATATAAAGGAACTCTCTCTGCATAAAGCTCCTCCAGCGTCTGCCCGTCCTTCAGAGCCACGCCACGCTGTTTCAAATCGCCCAGCCGTCTGTTGATTTCCTCACAGGAAAGCTGCAGATAGACTACTGTGCCGATCTGTTTTAAGTGTTCCATGGCTTCTTTTCCATAGATTACACTACCGCCGGTGGCAATTACGCAGTGCTTCGCCTCTATCCGGCTGTTCACATCATTTTCCACCTGAAGGAAGCCGTCCAGCCCTTCTTCGGAAATGATTTCATGCAGCAGACGGCCGGTTTCCTCCTGGATAACCAGGTCGGAATCCAAAAAATGATAGCCCAGGCATTTGGCCAGAACAACGCCGACCGTGCTCTTGCCTGCGCCGGGCATTCCAATCAGTACAATGTTATCTTTTGTATTCATATAAATTATCCCAGGTACGCAATTACTTCCACTTCACAGAGAACGCTCTTGGGAAGCTCTTTTACCGCAACACAGCTTCTTGCGGGCTTTTCTGTAAAATATTTCTCATATACGCTATTGAATGCAGCAAAATCTGCCATATCAGCCAGGAAACAGCTTGTCTTAACCACACTGCCGTAATTTACGCCTGCTTCTTCCAGAATGGCTCCGATATTCTTCATTACCTGTTCTGCCTGGGCCTCGATGCCTTCCGCTTCAATCGTACCGTTTGCCGGATTAATCGGAATCTGGCCGGATGCAAACAGAAAATCTCCTGCTGCTATCGCCTGTGAATAAGGTCCTATTGCCGCAGGTGCTTTATCGGTCGCTATTTTCTTTAACATAATATTTTCCTCCTTTTATTTCAGCTGCTGTCATGTGAATCAATTTCACTTTTCCAATCATACCATCAAATTTCGTGTCAGGCAAGAATCATTGTGGTCAAAAATCAGCTATAATTGAGGTATTCGTAACCCTGGAATACAAAAGCTTTTGCACATTTTCTTATTCGTCAAAAGCTACGGTTACATAGAAGCCCCTCTCATTTTCAATGACGGCTGTTACGTCTCCTTCCTTTGACAACAGTTTTTCCCGGAAGGGATAGTTCCCGGACATGGCAAGGGAAGGGTCAATGGTATAATAATAGTTGCTGGGAAGGACTCCTTCCGTTACCGTTACATGGTCGCCTTCCTTTAACAGGCCGGGCCGTTCCATTTTAAATTCCATTGTGCGCATTGCTTCATCCTTCTTTCCTGAAACTGCATTTCCTGTAATCAACGTTTCCTCTTCGGCCGTTATGTTACAGCTAAGCCTGTAGCCGATCCGTAACTGCAGCCCCCCATGACAAACCGCCTTTATTGAAGGACGGAAGTTTGGGCTTAATTTATTCTGTGTCTCCCCGGTTTCGCACGGGAGCCGGATACGGCTGAACTGCAATGCTATTATACTGCCGCCGCATGTGATTGGCAATGTCTGTTCCGCGTGCTTTGATGCTCAGCCTGCCGGTTTCTCTGTTATCCCCCAAGCCCAATCTGCCACTTCCTATACTTCCATAACACACCGCTGTCGAACAAAATTCTCCCATGTCATATGTATTATCGCATAAAAGTAAGGTTTCCAAGCACACCATCATACAATAACATCGGGGCCTGCAGCAATCAGCAGCCCCCGATGCACATACACGTACTCTTATAAAAACTAATCTATACCGGACTTTCCAGCACTACCCCATGGGCGATTCCCGGAACATTCTGTCCCTCATTAAAGCTTGTTTTGCTCAGAAGCGCTCCTGTAGGCGCAAATAATACACGCTTCCACACGCCCTCCTCCAGCATTTTCAGGACATAGGCGGACAGTGTCACTGCCGAACAGCCGCAGCCCGAGCCTCCGGCATGGGTATCCTGTTCTCCCGCATCGAAAATTTCAATGCCGCAGTCCATATGCTGGCCGGAAATGTCTATTCCTTTTTTATTCAGCAGGTCAATTAATACGGTCTGTCCCACTTTTCCCAGATCGCCTGTAATGATTTTATCGTAGTAATCAGGCTGCCTGCCGAAATCCTTCAGATGCTGCTCAATGGTATCCGCAGCGGCAGGCGCCATACAGGCCCCCATGTTCATGCTGTCCTTCAGTCCGTAGTCCACGATTTTCCCCGGCGTAAGACCGGTGATTTTGGCCCTGGCCTTCCCTGTTTTCTCCGCGCCCAGCAAAAAAGCGCCGCTACCCGTCACGGTCCAGGTCGCCGAAAGAGGGCGCTGGTTACCGTAGGCAAGAGGAAAACGGAACTCTTTTTCCGCACTGGCAAAGTGGCTGCTGGTGACACATGCCGCCTTATCCGCAAAGCCTCCGCTTATAATCATCGATGCCAGGGTCAGGGAAAGGCCGCAGGTGGAGCAGGCCCCGTAAAGGCCGAACAGAGGAAGTTCATAGTTCACCAGGCCGAAGCTGGTGGCGATTTCCTGTCCCAGCAGATCCCCTGCAAACAGGTAACGTACCTCCTGCGCCCTCCAGCCTGCTTTCCGCAGGGCGGTGCCCAGGGCCTCCTTCTGCAGGGTGCTCTCCGCATCTTCCCAGGTCTGGGCGCCGAACATGTCGTCCTCTCCCACCAGGTCAAATAAATCGCCCAGCGGCCCTTCCCCTTCTTTTTTCCCCACTATGGAGGCGCTGTCTATCATGTATACCGGTTTCTGAAGGCTCACGCTCTGCTTGCCCAGAATCGGGGAAACCGGTGTTTCTTTCCTGTCTTTTTCCATTTTTACCGCATTCCTTTCTGTCTGGTCTGCAGTTATTATTTGGTTATTTTAAGGAAAGTATGCAAACATAAGCCCATGGAAAACCAGAATTCTTTTTTTCATAAATTTTACAGACAGGGTAAAGGAAAGGAAGCCGCCAAAAAACGGCGGCTTCGGATTGTTTTTCCTGCGTTATATTTTCACTGCCCCTTAAACCTGCACCAGATGAATCAGTTTTCCCTGAAAATCGCCCCACATCCCGGCGACCTGAAGACCTGCATACATCAGCGTATCTCCGCCGAAGACGCCGTCTTCTCCCTCGATACGATACTTTTTATCCGGGTGCAGCCCTCTTAAGAATACTCTCCTGCTACGCTGGCCCGTACGGCCTTTTACCTGGATAAAAGTTACAAGGCTCTCCGTTCCGTCCTTGGATACCACCTGCCAGCTGTCATACATCTGATTTTCAGAAGCGGATGCCAGACGGAAATAATCGCCCTCTCTCACCAAATCATTATACTTATGATACATGGCGGTCTGCGCCGGAATCTGTTTCCTGTCCTCCTCCGGTATACGGGTCACATCCAGTTCATAGCCAAAGGTGCCTGCCAGCGCCACATATCCCCTGGTTTCAAAAGGCGTCACCCGTCCCACCGCATGATTGGGACAGTCACTGACATGCGCGCCGATGGTAGACAACGGATAAATCAACGCCGTTCCCTCCTGAATCGCCAGCCGTTCGATGGCATCCGTATCATCCGAGCACCAAATCTGAGGACTGTAATACAGCATGCCCGCGTCATACCGGGCGCCTCCGCCTGAGCAGTTTTCAAGCAAAATATTCGGGAACCTGGAAACCAGGCGCTCCTGCAGTGAATAAACGCCAAGCATATAACGGTGGGACAGCTCTCCCTGACGATCCGGCGGCAGCGCCGCACTCCCCAGATCACTCAGCGGCCGGTTCATATCCCATTTCACATATTCGATGTTGGCAGAGCTTAACACCCGTTCCATCATCTCCCATACACCGTCCACTACCTCGCTGCGGGAAAAATCAAGCACATATTGGTTGCGCGCCCTTCCCGGGGTCCTGCCCGGCACTGCAATCGCCCAGTCGGGATGCTTGCGGTATAAATCAGAGTCCGGAGATACCATTTCCGGCTCAAACCACAAACCGAATTTCATTCCCAGCCTGTTGATTTCCTCCGCCAGGCCGGACAGGCCGCCGGGCAGTTTTTCTTCATTCACCACCCAGTCGCCCAAGGCGCAGTTGTCACTGCTGCGGGCGCCGAACCAGCCGTCGTCCAGCACGAGCATTTCAATTCCCAGTCCTGCCGCTTCCTTTGCAATGGCAAGCAGCTTTTCCGTATTAAAATCAAAATAGGTTGCTTCCCAGTTGTTAATCAGAATGGGGCGTTTTTTATCTTTGTATGGGCTTCTGATAATATGCTGTCTTATAAAATCGTGATAGTGCGCCGTCATTCCGGAAAGCCCTGAGGCAGAATAGGTCAGCAGCGCTTCCGGAGCATCAAAGTGCGCGCCTGCTTCCAGCTTCCAGCAAAAATCCACAGGATTAATGCCCGCCTGCAGTCTCACAGAATCATACTGGTTGACATCCGCCCGGAATTCATAATTCCCCGAATAAACCAACTGTACGCCGTATACTTCACCGGTATCCTGTGTGGTATTGGGGGTGACCAATGCAATAAATGGATGATCCTGGTGGCCGGATTCCCCCCGTCCTGATGCGACACCCTGCATCCCGATTCCAATCTTCTGCCTCTGGATATGACGCTCTCTGGCCCAGGAGCCGTGCAGGGTAATCGCTTCAAACTCACGATTATCCATATCCATGCACATGGAGGAAACCTTTGTCAGCCAGATTGTGTTTTCACTGTTATTTAGTATAGACACATGCCGCGCAATTACATCCGTGTCCTCAAAAACAGAATAGCTGAGCACTGCGGTCAGGTTAAGCACGCTGTCTGTGCAAAGCAGCTCCAACGTAAAGCACCCCTCCGGCTTACCGTCCTTTCCCGTCTTTGCAAAGGAAGCAGGCAGTCCCGGAATTTCTTTTTTCCCTGTAAAAATTTCATGCGAGACATATGAAAGGCTGCAGGCTGTATGGCCGGCCTGCGTCTTTACCCTGAAAGCGGCTTCCCGATAGTCGCCTGTTCCGTGTCCCGGATATTCCATCGGGAAGGAATCCAGGAAGGATACCCTGTCTCTTGCATTCACCGAAGGCACATAGGGCGATTCTTCTGTTCTGAGCAGATATGTCAGATTATGATCCTCCAGTTTTTTTCCATAATAAATGTGCCCAATAAAATTTCCCTCATCTGTTATCCCGATCAGATAACTGGTATTTTTCGTATCCAGCTTAAAAATTCTTTCTTTTTCAAAATATGTAATTCCCATACTTTTCTCCTTGCCTTCCTTCATTTTAAATATCGGATGGATGCCTCATTTCCTGCCTTGCCTGCCATTTTTTACACCTCTCCTCCTTCCAGCACCTTCATCTCAAACGGCTCCATCCTCATCGGTATTCCCCTGAAATCAAATTCCTTTGCTGCTTCATCATTATTAAACAGAAAGGTGAAGCGCTTCCCCTTGCCTTCGCGAACCGTCACTTCTACACGTTCCGGCAGATTCTCCACGTAGGGAATATCCGTCTGACGCAGCATCTCTTCCGCCAGCCTGCGGCAAAGCCCGGGCAGCCCTACCGTTCCGATATAATAAACGCATCCCTTCCCATAGGAATTTTTCGTTACCGCCGCCTTCCCTGCATAGAAGTTCTCCCCATAGACCGCCAGGGTTTCTGCGCTTTCCGTTCTGATTATATCACACCAGCGCATACCCTGGTAATACTGACCATCCATTATTACCGGAATTTTACGATTGCCGACAGCATCATATTCTTCCACCCAGCAGCCTGTCATATCTGAATAACCGGCCGGCAGCGGCTGCATAATACAATTATTATGCTCATCCTTCACTCCGCTGCGGGCCGTCAGCAGTACAATGCCGCCGTTTTGCGCAAATATGTGCAGCTGGTCTGACGCCTTTTGGGAGCGCACATACATCGCTGGCGCAACAACAATGCGGTATTTCCCCAAATCTGCCTCCTGGTCAATAATATCCACATTCACTCCGTAATGGGTAAATGCACTATGAAAAGCCTGCATCTGTTCCAGATAGTAAGCGCCCTCCGCCTGCAGCTGCAGGCTAAAAGCATATTCACTTTCAAATCCGCACAGCAGCGCCACCCCGGACCGGATTTCGGTTCCTTCCATATGCTTCAGATTTTTCACCGTCCGGTACAATTCTTCAAATTCCGCATATCGCCTGCCAGGCACATTGCTGTGATCGATCAGGCCATGCCAAAACATCTCGGCGCCGCCTACTGCGCTGCGGAAACGGAAATTAATGACCGCGTCCGCCCCATGGGCAAATGCCTGCATACCATAGCCTTTGATCATTCCCGGCTTCACCGTAGGCGCCATAGGCATCCAGCACCCCGGCGTACCGCTCAGCTGCTCCATAATCCAAAAGTTTTTTTGCTTCACGCCCCGGATGAAATCCAGATGAAAGGCGTGAGAATAATATCCCTCTTCCGGCAGCACCGTCGCAGGATAATTATCATAAGAGCAAAAATCCAGCTTGTCAAACAGCTTATAAAAATCCGGCATATGATCACAAAACCAGGTATTGGTGGTAATCGGAGTCTGCGGAAAATACTCCCGCAGCAGCCGCTGCTGAAAATTCACATAATCTATCGTACTGTCCGACATAAACCGCTGATAATCCAGCATATAGGCCGGGTTATACTGTGTCACAGGGCGATCTCCCAGGGGCGGATGAACCTGGGACCATGCAGAATAGCTTCCGCTCCACACCTCATTATGATACGCCTGGTTGACAGCCTCCAGGGAACCATATTTCTCTTTCAGCCACTCCCGGAATTTTTCCGCACAGCTGTCACAGCAGCAAAATCCGGCTTCCACTTCATTATCTATCTGCCAGGCTGCCAGATTGGCCATATTCTGATAGTGCTCTCCCATTTTTCGGACAAACTTCTCAACGAATCCGCGGTACGCCGGCGCATTATAGCACCGGTGCCCCCGTATTGCGGGTTCCTGCCTTTTCCCGTCTCTTCCTGTCTGCAGGACTTCCGGATATTTTTCATACAGCCAAAGCGGAGGGCAATTGGTGGGCGTACACAAAATAACCTCAATATTCCTGTCTTCAAATAATTTTACCGCCTCATCCAGCCAGGCAAAATCATAGACGCCTTCCTCCGGTTCCATTTTACTCCAGGCAAACTCCGCCATACGCACCAGACTGACACCGCTTTTTTTCATTAAATCTGCATCCTGCTCCCACAGGGATTTATCCCAATGTTCCGGATAATAATCCACGCCTGTTTTCATTTGAAGTCCTCCATCTCAATATTCTTTTAATTATATCTGTTGCTGTAAACATATAAACCAGGAACGCCCGGCGGCTGTTCCTGAAAATATTTTAAATAACTGCAAAATATGCTTCCTTCCAGGTGACAAGCTATATTATATCACTTGTCTGCCCGGAAGGGAGCATATCATTTAGTACGCCTGTGTACCTCCTTATGTAATATAACCATATCCATAGCGCCTCGTTTTTCAGGCAATTACCCGTTACCCTTTCAGGCCGGAGAACGCAATACCTTCAATCAGATATTTTTGCGCAACACAGTAAATCAGCACCATGGGAAGCAGTGAACAAACGGTTCCCGCCATAATCAAACCATATTCCGCGCCATATTCCGTCCGGAAAGCGGCCAGGCCAATCTGTATTGTTTTCAGCTTATCCGTATTCAGGTAAATCATCGGGCCCATATAGTCATTCCACATGAAATTAAAGGTAAAAACAACCAGGGTAGCCAGTCCCGGCTTACACATGGGCATTATGATCTGAGAGTATATTTTCAGCTCCCCGCAGCCGTCGATCCTTGCCGCCTCGGACAGTTCCATCGGAATACCAAGCATGAACTGCCTGAGCAGGAACACTCCAAAGGCGCTGAAAAGATTCATGAGGATAATGGACCAGTGGCTGTCATAAAAGCCCATATTTTTGATGATAATGAACTGCGGGATCATGATGGCATGCCAGGGAACCATCATCGTTGCAAGATAGCACAGGAAAATCTTGTCTCTCCCCGGATAATCCATCTTTGCAAAGGAATAAGCGGCCAGGGAGCAGGTTACGACCTGTCCGACCGTAACGATTATGGACAGCTTAATCGTATTCAGATAATAGGTGAGGAAATTTACCCTTGTCCACACCTCCTGGTAATTGGACCAGCGGAAGACCTCCGGAATCCATTTGATAGGATATTCAAAAATTTCCCTGTCATATTTAAAAGAGGATGACAATGTCCAGAAAAACGGGACCAGCATGGTCAGTCCGATTATCATTAATATGACAAACAGCAGGGAATGCTGTATACGTACTTTTCTTTTATATGATTTTGTCAGCATGCTGAAAGCTCCTTCCTTTTACTGCATATAGGTAACCCATTTTTTCTGTCCCCTGAACTGAATCAGTGTAATGATCAAAATAATAATAAACAGGAAATAGGCCATAGCAGATGCATAACCGAAATTAAGGTATTTAAAGCCTTCCTGGTAAATCCGGTAAACCAGCACATTGGTCGCCCGGCCCGGTCCGCCCTCCGTCATTATGGAAATCAGATCGAATACCTGGAAGGAGCTGATCAGCGCCAGTATCGTAACCATAAACATGGTAGGTGAAAGCATGGGCAGCGTGATGTGGAAAAATCTTTTCAGCCCGTTTGCCCCGTCAATTTCAGCGGCCTCATACAGCTGCTTCGGTATGGACTGGAGCCCGGCAAGAATGATAACCATGTAGTAGCCGGCCTGTTTCCAAATGGCAACGATCATGACTGACACCAGCGCCGTACTGGAGGAAACCAGCCACTGAGGCGGATTGCTGATCCCGATATGGCTGAGGAAAAGATTCAGCGGCCCTCTGGTCGGATGAAAAATCATGGCCCATACAATACCGACTGCAACCATGGAGCTGATATTCGGGAAGAAAAACATGGTCCGGAACAATCCTGTCCCCTTGATCCCCACATTCAGCGCCACCGCAAGGAGCAGGGCAATAACGATGGTACACGGCACCGTAACGCCGGTATAAACCAGGTTGTTTATAAAAGAAACCTGAAAATATTCATCGCTGAACATTTTTATATAATTGCTTAATCCGACAAAATCAAAGGTCTTAAAGCCATCATAATTGGTAAAGGAAATTACCAGTCCCATAATAATGGGAATTCCCATAAAAATTAGAAAACCGATAAAATTCGGCAGGATAAAAAGGTAGCCCTTCAGCCATTCTTTTTTAAATTTTTTCTTTGGCACAGCTGCATTCTTAGCCATTTTCTCACCCTTTCCTGAAAAAGGGGAGCAATTCCCGCCTCAACGGTTACCCGCTCCCCTTTTGTCACAGTTTATCTCTTACTTGCCCATCAGATCCGCTCTCTGCTGCAGGAACTTATCCATAGTTTCCTCAATGCTTTTTTCTCCCAGCAGGTAAAGCTCGGCATTTTCCTTGTAGATATTAAGAATCTGGTCAAAGTTGCTGGATGCCGGAGATTCCTGGACCTTTTTCGCATTGAAAATTACGGATACGGAATCCTTTCCCACGGCTTCCTTATAAGCTGCTTCCGCACCTTCATCCGTATAAGCATGTACCATTCCGGTGCTCGCATAAATGGCAGCGCCTTCCGGTCCGCACAGGTATTTCAGGAAATCAAAGCTCTCCTCCGGATGTTTGGTTGTAGAGGTGATTCCCGCAAACTGGAACTGTCCCCAGGTGGTGCCTGGTTCCACGCCGTCCGGAATAGGCATCGGGGCGATTTCCCAGCTGACATCTGTTTTCCCTGCATTAATATCGTTGAGAAGCATATTGATCATCCATTCACCCTGAGGCATCAGCGCTACTCTCTTGTTTTCAAAATCTGCAAGATACTGGGTATCCGTAGCCTTCATTTCTCCAAGGCTCATATGGGATTTGTCCACATTGTACAGCTGGTTTAAAAGCTCCAGGGAATCCTGGACTGCGGTAACATCATCCGCATTCACATACACGCCCTGCTGTGTGGCCATGAACTGTGTATGCCAGTCAACCCAGTAACCGCCCCACTGTTTGTCAGGGCCTTCCCCTGCGGTGAGCTTTTTGGCCATCTCTGCATATTCCGTCCAGGTAAGCTGCTCCGGCATCTCAACGCCCGCTTCTGCAAGCAGGTCGGGATTATAAAACAGCATCCAGCAGGTGGTCCTTGTGGGCAGGGCAAAAATCTGTCCATCGGGATAACTGGAATCCCACATAGCGCCGTATTTGCTGATATCCAACTCACTGTTTTTCACCATCTCCGTCAAATCCATCAAAGAACCGGTATCCCTGTACTGCGTCACCTGCGCGAGCCCCCTGATATCAACGATGTCCGCTTCATCTCCGGCCGCCATCATAACCTTTAATTTGTCATCATAGCTGTCATTTGCAATACTGATCATTTCCACATGGACGCTGTCGCTCTGTGCATTGTATTGCTCAACTACCTTGGAAATATAGTTTTCTTCATCACTCCAGATATAGAATTTAAGGTTTGTCTTTTCACCGCCCTTTGTATCTGCCGCCGCAGTATCCTGCGCCGCTGTACCTGTGCCGCTGTCAACCGTACCTGCGCTTTCTGTTTTTCCACCGCAGCCCGCAAGCAGACTGCATGTCATTACTGCCGTTACTGCCATTGCCAATACACGTTTGAACTTCATTTCAATTCCTCCCTGATACTATTTATTTGTCGTGGAACTTATTGACACGACTTAGTATATATGTAAACATACCCAGTGCAAAGGTTGAAATTTTATAAACCTTTGTGTATATTATACTAATAGAGTGATCGTACATTTCGCATTTTGTACATATGCGGGGAGGATTTATAATGTTTTATGCGCTTTTTATTCTTCTTTTCATCATATTTTTTATGCTTTACCAACATCACAGGGAACATCATACCATTTCCTTTACCCTTGTTCTTGTTTCTTACTTCTTTGCCATTATTGGGATGATGATCTATTTCTCCCGTGACGCCTATTACTACAATGTGATAAAGAACTATTTCTATCTGCCGGATCCTTTATGGCGTAAATTATTTTTCCTGCCCATCTCCCGTTTTAACGTCATACGTATCATGAATGTTGCAAGCCTGAGCATTGTCCTGGCCAGCGTATATTTTGCCCTGAGCTTCCACACGCCCTTTACTCCCAGGACAATAAAGCTCACAAAAATCGGAATCTGGATTTATCTTATGCTGCAGCTGCTTATTTACGATCCTTCAGTTAACATCCGTCTCTATTATCTGCTATACCCTTCAGTTATGGGATCGCAGCAGTTCTATGATGCGGAAAAAGTTATTTATCTCATCACACGCAGCGGAAATAACCTGCTTATGCTCTTCAGCGTGATTATCCTGTTTGTATCGTTCTATCATTCACCGCGGATACAGCTGATCCGCTATAACTTTTTACTGATGGCGGTCTGCTTTTTTACGCTCAGCATCTTTTATTTTACTTTTATCTCAAGAACGCCTTCGTTCCTGCTGCGCATTTCCAAGCTTGCGGATTCCTATTATTTCTGGTATATAAATCTGGGCAGCAATGTAATATTCTACAATGTATTTCCTTTTGTGCTCATTATTTTCCTGCTGCTGATATGCTACAGCCTTTATAGGCTCTCCCACATCAGCCATCAGATTGATGTGGAATCCTTTGAAATATCCAAACAGATTGACGCCACGGAAACCACCTCCAAGGTATTCTGCCATTACATAAAAAACGAACTTCTTGCCATACAGTCGGAGCTGGAGCTGCTTCCCGCCATGGAGTGTCCCGAACAATCCGTCCAGGAAACCATACACCGCTGCGAAAAGCTTTACAGCCGGATTGATGAAATCCATAAAAGTACGAAAACCGACGAGCTGCATCTGATAGATATTGATTTGAAAGAACTGCTGGAACGCGTCCTGGAGGCCTTTAAAGAGGAGGCCTGCCATATAAAAATCTGCTGCAACTTTCCTGATTACCCTGTCATCGCCCTGGCAGATCCCGTATACCTGGAGCAGGCAATCCACAATATCGTCGGGAACGCCATCGACGCCATGATGGAAAAAAGCAGCCGGGACGGCGAGGCTGACAGCCGGCTTCTCACCCTCAACCTGCGCTATACCGACGACTGGATACACCTGGAAATACAGGATACGGGCACAGGCATTTCACAGAATAATATTAAAAAAATATTTACTCCCTTCTTTTCCTCCAAGTCCACCTCCAGGCACTGGGGAATCGGCCTGTCGCTCACCTACCGGATCATCCAGGCGCATGAAGGGAAAATTGAGGTGCACAGCGTCCTGGGCAAGGGTACCTCCTTTCAGATACTGCTTCCCAAAATAACACAGATATTTAATGAAAAAAGGAGTTTTCATGGAAAATAAGATAAGGGTGCTCATCGCAGAAGATCTGGAGCCTATCCGGAAAAAATATGTATATTATCTGTCCCAGTGCGCTGATATCGAACTGGTAGGCAGCGCAGAAAGCGGAAAAGAAGCGGTTGAAACCGCCCTGTCAGCCGTTCCCGATGTCATTCTGATGGATATAGAAATGGAAACAAAGGATGCCGGGATCCGTGCTTCCAGGGAAATACTCGCCCATTATCCTGACATTAAAATCATCATCCTCACCGTGTATGAGGATGATGAACTGATTTTTTCGGCCTTCCAGCTGGGGGTATGCGACTATATGCTGAAGAACTCCACCAATGAGGAGATTATATCCGGCATAAAGGCGGCATACGAAGGCCGCTCTCCCATCCGTCCCGAAATCGCCGGTAAAATCCGAAGTGAATTTAAACGGGTAAAGACCTATGAAACCAGCTTCCTTTACATGCTGAACCTTCTCTCCTCCCTCACCGTAACCGAACTGGATACCCTGTATCTGCTTTCCTCCGGCCATACAAGGGCTGATATCTGCGCTATCCGGCATGTGGAGATGTCCACCGTCAAGTCACAGATACACAGCATCCTTCACAAATTCAAAAAGAAGTCCATCGCGGAAATCATAACCTCCACAGAGGATCTTCACCTGCTTGAACTGGTCATCAAAAACAGGCCTGACTAATAATGTGTGTAACAGTTCACCCTTTGGCCGAACTGTTACTGCATCCGCCCATTAAAAGTCGCCTTCGGCGAGGGGCGGATGCCTGCTGCCACCACGTTTTCTCACGGTTTGCGCAGTGAATGCGCAAACCTGCCTGCACTGTTACAAATGTGCTGCCGTTCAGCCCGAATCTACTATACATCCTTCCCGCTTTTATTGTAT
This sequence comes from Clostridium sp. KLE 1755, assembly GCF_000466465.2. NCBI lineage: Bacteria > Bacillati > Bacillota > Clostridia > Eubacteriales > Clostridiaceae > Clostridium > Clostridium sp. KLE 1755. The sequence continues at coordinate 3,263 of NZ_KE992677.1, read as the reverse complement.
AATAGTAAAAGCGTTCCTCCAACCGGGGCGCGTTCTAATGACAGAGGGGGATTACTCAAATGAAAAAGAAGTTCTTTGCCGATGAAACCGGTTTCTACCGCCAGATTTTCAAGCTGGTTCTGCCTATTGTTATCCAGAATCTGCTGAGCGCCGCCGTCAGCTCGGCGGATATCGTCATGCTCAATTATGTGGGGCAGTCGTCCATTTCCGCCGTTTCCCTGGCCTCCCAATATGCCAACATCCTTTTCATGGTGTATTACGGGCTTGGCACGGGAGCCACCATGCTGTGCGCCCAGTATTTCGGCAAGGGCGACATGCATGCCATTGAGGTGGTGGAAGGGATTGCGCTGCGTTTCTCCATCGTGATTTCACTGGCGTTCGCGTCCGTGGCCCTGCTGATTCCCGAACTGATGATGAAGGTTTTTACCAACGATCAGGAGCTGATTGTGCTGGGAGCCTCCTATCTGCGTTTTATGAGCATCACCTACCTGTGCTGGGGTATTACGGAGGTCTATTTGTCCGTGCTTCGCAGCATCGGCCGGGTTACTGTGAGCATGGCGCTCAATATTCTTGCCTTTTCCCTTAACATCCTGCTGAATGCCGTATTTATTTTCGGTCTTTTCGGCGCCCCCAAACTCGGCGTTATGGGTGTTGCCATTGCTACTGCAACCTCCCGTATTGTGGAGCTTGCCTGCTGTTTCCTTGTTTCGTTTTTCAGCAAGGATATTAAGCTCAATTTCAGGTTTATGTTCATCCGGAACAAACTTTTGTTCCAGGACTTTGTAAAGCTTTCCCTGCCGGCACTGGGAAATGATGTGAGCTGGGGCGTCGCTTTTTCCACCTATTCCATCATCATCGGCCACCTTGGCTCCGATGCGGTGGCGGCCAATTCCTTTGTAATCGTAGTGCGTAACTTCGGCACCATCCTCTGCTTCGGAATCGCCAGCGCAGGCGGAATTCTGCTGGGAAAGGTAATCGGTGAAAACCGTCTGGAGGCCGCAAAGGAGGATGCGAAAAAACTGATGAAGCTCACCATTCTCAGCGGCGCGCTGGGAGGCCTTCTGATTCTGGCTGTAACGCCCTTCGTGCTCAGATACGCCACGCTTTCGGAAACAGCCATGCATTATCTGAAATACATGCTTCTCATCAACACCTACTATGTCATGGGCGCCGCCGTCAACACCACTCTCATCGCCGGCGTTTTCCGGGCGGGCGGCGACAGCCGGTTCGGTTTTGTCTGCGATACCATTGATATGTGGTGCTACGCCGTCCCGCTGGGCTTTATTGCAGCCTTTGTGTTCAAGCTTCCCGTCATGTGGGTTTACTTCCTGCTATGTACGGATGAATTCGTCAAATGGCCATGGGTCCTGAAGCATTACCGCAGTGAAAAATGGCTCAACAACATCACCAGGGACAACCTGTTTGAGGAAAAGGCCCTGCAATAGCCGTGAGCCAGTGCCATCAGGCTCCATCAGCAACAGCCCTCACGTTCCGCCTTATATCGTCAAAAAAAGGGACAGCAAACCGGCATACGCCTGATTTGCTGTCCTTTCCTTATTGATTACATCACGCCCATCAGCTTCAAAATCCAATATATCACTCCCAGCACCCAGCTGGTAAAAATCCCGTACAGGATAACCGGGCCGGCTATCGTAAATATCTTGCAGCCCACGCCGAATACCTGGCCCTCGCTTTTAAATTCGATGGCCGGGGCCGCCACGGAGTTGGCGAAGCCGGTAATGGGAACGAGCGCGCCCGCGCCTCCCCATTTTACAATAGAGGGATATATGTTAAATCCGGTAAGCACCACGCTCATCAGAATCAACAGTAAGGCCGACCAGCCGCCGGAGGCCTCTTTGTCCAGCCCCATTCCGGCGCAGGTATTCAGAATCGCCTGCCCTATCACGCAGATGATTCCCCCAACCACAAAGGCCTTCAGCATCTGCAGCCATATATTATGTGTAGGAGTCACCTGCTTGACGTACTCCTGATATTCTTTTTTTTGCTTTTCATCCATAGCCGACATTCCTTTCTGTTATACAGGAAACTGTAGTTCCTTAGAATCTTTGTCAGTATATGGAGATGCTGTAAAAATTATTCGGAGGCGTTTGTTTTTCATAATATCCAATTTGAATAAAAAACGGCCCGTGCCTCTTTTTCCCCTTCATATAGGCATCCGGTCACATGGACGGTGATGTCCTCTGCCCTCTTTCCATCACAGGATAATAAACACAGGCCAGAGGCGTATCCTCCTCTTCCCGCAAAGACTGCACCGCAATTTTCTGCATACGATCTCCCTCCGTTATCTCCAACCGGATGCACTGGTTGTATCCTGTGCCCTTGTCCGTACCAGCCATGTCTGCTCACAATTATACGGATGTGCCTCTGCCGGTATAATCTTCCATAAATCCGGTGATTCTAAAGATATGGAATGAACCCGAATATGCCGCTTGGACGGCAGAACCGCAGGAGGTTAAACATGAGCAGAAAACGAAAAATAATCGGCGGCATCCTTTTGCTGCTGTTTCTCTGCATAGCAGGCGTTTTCATTTACCTGAAAGCAGTCATTCCTCCGGGCGAAGAATGGCTCGCATACAACAGCGGTAAAATCACCGCGGACATCGACCGCCAGCTGGAGGATCTGGATATTGATACCCTGATATCCGAAAAGGAAAGCCTAGTTCTTGAAAAAAACATTGATGAGCTTCAGCAGGCAGTGGGCCAGGGGAAGCTGACCTATGAAGAGCTGGCCGCCATCTGTCTCTACCGCATTAAAACGCTTGATCAGAGCCGGCATGGCTATAATTCCGTAACGGAGGTCGCTGCGGATGTTCTGGAGCAGGCCAGGGCCTGTGATACCGCGCGAAGCGCTCTCCTCCAATCAGGCATACAGTTCCCGCCTTCTCCTCTGTTCGGTATTCCTGTATTGCTTAAAGACAATATCAATACCGCGGATATTCCCACAAGCGCCGGGGCCGAAGCCTTTTCCACCTTCCTTCCCAGGGAGGACGCCGCCCTTGTCCGCACGCTGCGGGAACAGGGCGCTGTCATCTTAGGGAAAAACAATCTTTCAGAATTTGCCAATTACCTTTCCTCCGTCATGCCCTCGGGCTACAGCGGGAAGGCCGGCCAGACCGTCAATCCCTTCGGCCCCCTGAAAATCTCTCCCTCCGGATCCAGCAGCGGCAGCGCCGTATCTGTTACCGCCAACCTTGCCCCTGTCTCCTTCGGGACGGAAACGGCAGGATCCATTTCCGGGCCTG
>NZ_KE992676.1:0-1937 GCF_000466465.2 Clostridium sp. KLE 1755 | reverse complement strand
ATAGAACCTCGTCAAAGCCCATAGAATAGGCACTTGACGAGGTTTTACTCTCGTTTTAAGGTTTGGTATTTTTACCTTCCCTTGCTTTCCTTCTGTATTTTTTTCATTTTACTTTTGGGAATGAACTCATAGTCGGTTCGGAAGCCACAAATCTCGTGTAAAGTATCCGTTAATTTATCTCTTGCATATAAAGGCATAAAGCCCTGCTCCTGTATGTCTGCGAAATTTATGTCTTTCAGTTTCGATAGGATTTCTTCACAGGTATACTTGCCTTCTAACTTACTTTCGAGTATCCGGTAAATCAGCAGGGCCAGAAAACAGGTGAGGAAATGTGCTTTTATATGCTCCTCAAGGCTTGCGAATACAGGCCTTGCCGTAAAATCTGCCTTCATGATGCGGAAGCATTCCTCTATCTGCCATCTCCCTTCACTGACCTTCAAAATGTCACCAACAGGATCGTCCAAAAGATCGGTGCACACAGCATACATACCATCGTATCGTGCCTCTTCCTCAATCTTATCTTCCTCAAGATAATAGCGGATGGATGCTTTTTCTCCTTCGCTGGTCACAGCCATCTTTCCGACAAAGCGCGCCGGATCGTTAGGGTTTCGGCGTTCTTTCTTAAATTTCCCGGAATCTACCATTCTGCTCGCACGTTCAACCTGTGCCTCCCGAATGGATTTCTGATATGCGGCATACTTAGGAGAATAGGTGACTATCAATCTTTGATGGAGCTTAGCGGTTGTATATGGTTCCTCCTTATAGAAGAGTCCGTTCTTATCCTCGTCAGACAAGTTTTCTATATCTACCGGTTTATTGTCAGAGACCCTTCTAAATCCGGATTGATTTAACGCCCATTCCTTTTCTTCTTTCTTCAGCGTTTTAATGGATTGCGTAACAATAAACGCCCGTTCGCCCATATGGTTGAATACCCGGTTTCCTTCGGAAGCTAATCCGGCATCACTGCAATAAATAAATTTTTGATGCCCAAAATCCTGAAGAACTTTTTGTTCCAATGGTTTTAAGGATGTCTGCTCGTTTTGATTGCCGGGAAAAAGTGAGAACGCTAAGGGAATCCCGTCTCCATCTATAAAAAGTCCCATCTGGATGATCGGATTAGGACGGTGTTCCTTTCCCTTGCCGTATTTTCTGTCACCGCATTCCTGCCCGATTTCAAAGTAATAATTCGTACAATCATAATAAAGGATGTTATCATTGCGCTTGAGGATAAAGTTACTGTTTTTATAAACCTCAGACTGGATCAGGTCGCAGTTATCAGCCAGAACGGATAAAGCCCGATAAACATCATGCAGCTCGTAGGAGGGAGCTTCTAAAAACTTTTTAGCAGCCTTATAAGAGGAACGCTTGCTGGAAGGCTCCAGAATCCTCGTATAAACCAGATCGGAGAGAATGGCATTGATATCGTATTCAAAGCTGTTCTTGTCCCGAATCTTTCGGCATATACGATCCAGACGCAATTGATAATATATGGATTGAAGAAACAGGTATCCCCCTTCATGAAAGACCTCTTTCCCGTAATCCAACGGTCGATCTGCATGAAAAGGAATTAATACCGTTTTGCAGTCTCTTTCATTTTTATATTTTTCAGTTTCAATACGTGCCTGTTCTCTGGCCCATAGCATTACCCCGTCCCGATCTGTGTTTAATAGTTTGGAGAGTTCGGCAAGTGTTCCCAGTTTTTTATAGATTCTTGAGGTTGTCGTTCCGTTGTTCTTTGTGTAGGAATGAGTGATATAAAAAGATTCAGCATTTTTCGATTTTGTTGTGGTTACTCGCATCGTCAAAACCCTCCCTACTTACATTATACCATAGAATACCATAAAATACCAGTAAATAAAACAAAAGATTTGACAAAAAAATATAGGCTTTTAAAGGCCTACAGAGGTATTTTCTTCGATGGTGCTGTAAAAGTCCCG
>NZ_KE992675.1:0-6935 GCF_000466465.2 Clostridium sp. KLE 1755 | reverse complement strand
AATTTACCTATTGACAAAAGTCATTACATATCAGACCAGCAGGGGTTTGCCGATCTCCTTTTTGACTGCTATCGCCATATCCTCAGCAGCATGCGTAAAATTTTATCCGACGGCGACTTAACAGAGGCGGAAGCGCTGCTGACCCCCGAATAAGCAGAAAGGTTGAAAGCGACGCCGCACCAGCTGCAAGCATTATAACAATCCACGGTCTCAATAATTTTACCGTTTCTTGCTTTCACCTCAGCCGGCATCGCAGTAGCATATACAAAAAATGAGCGACTTTTTTGTGGAACACAACATTTCCAGAAAGCAAAAATTTACTCGGCGGCGTTTGCTAAACTTTCCGTATCGCTTACATTCGGAAACAAATAACCGGTCAGTAAAACATATAGGCAGCTTCTCCTGTGGATTTCTAAAAACGGTTTTTGGCAATTTTTAAATAGTGGTTAGTAAGTATGGTGTCTATCCCCATTTCAAAAAAGGTATCTGCCTCTTCCAGGTCATCACTCCAGAACAGGTTGCAGATCAAACCATGTGCGTGAGCTTTTTCAATCATCGCCTTTGTCAGGAACAGCTTGCAGAACTGCACTCTGCTGCACTGGTATTTAACGGCATTTTCCACGATACTGTAATTCATATGTCCCTCCAGGCAGCATCTTTTTATATCAGGGGCCACTTTGAGGGACGTCTGCAATACGTCCTTTTCTCCTGTTAAATATACCATGTCTGTGCAGTGATACTGATTTAACAAACTGACAATCTGTCTCAATATTTTTTCGTCATAAGGCTCACAGGGAGTCTCCTCCAGCTCCGTCAGCACCTCCTCCACAGGATCTGAAAGAGGCATAGGAAGCGGTCTGTTCTTCAGATAGACCTTACTCAGCTCGCGTCCTCTTTCCATCATGACAGCGTTTTCTATTACAGGTCTTCCCAGAGACTTGATATGGATATTCATGACCACTCTGCCGGCAAACTGCTGCAGTACCTCCTCAAACAGTGGCAGTCTCACGCCTGCGTATTCCTCACAAAATTTAACTCCGGCATCAAAGCCGCGTATCTCCTCACATGTCATATCGCAGATAGTTCCTGTTCCGTCAGTGGTGCGGTCAACGGCAGGATCATGACAGACAACCAGCTGTCCATCGGCTGTAGGCCACAAATCAAACTCTATCTCATCCGCTCCCAGTGCAACTGCCTCTGCAAAGGCAGGTAATGTGTTTTCCGGCGCCACCGCATTAAAACCGCGGTGTGCACAATATCTTTTTTCTTTCATCTCTATTTCCTCATTTTTCGTTATCTTGTTCCTCGTTTCAGCTTCGGATCCAGCTTGTCCCGCAGCCAGTCTCCAATCAGGGAAATCTGCAGAATTAACACTACAATCACGATACTCGGCGCCACTGCCAGCCACCAGTGGGTAAGCATATAGTCTCTTCCGCTGCTGACCATGATGCCCAGAGAGGTGCCCGGCGGCTGGATGCCCAGCCCGAGAAAGGACAGGGTGCTCTCCAGCAGGATAAAGCCGCTCAGCTCCATGGTAGACTGCACGATCAGCGGAGAAGCGATATTGACCAATATGTGCTCCCACACGATACGGAGGCCGCCTGCTCCCATAGCACGGCTGGCTTCGATAAATTTCGCATTTTTCAGCTGGAATATCTGGCTCCGCACAAGTCTGCAGAAGGATGACCAGCCAGTAAGTGCTATGACAAGGACGGTAGTCGCCGGTTTCGCACCCATAATGCAGGCAAAAATAATACCGATAAAAGTAGTCGGCACGGATAATCTGACATCTGTAAAGAAGGAGATCACTGCATCCACCTTGCCTCCGCATAAGCCTGCCGTTACTCCGAGGGCAGTCCCGATCGCAGTGGCAAACAGCATGCCGCTGAAGGAAATCAACACCGTCGTGCGTGTTGCATATAGAAGCCGGATGGCTACATCTCTCCCCAAATTGTCAGTTCCCAGAAGATATTCCGAACCATTCTTCAAAAAGACCGGCCGTTGAAGTCTGTGTCCCAGATCGTTTGCTGCCAGATCCACAGGAACTATCACCGGTGCCAGTACAGCCACCGTCAGAATCAGAGCCAGCGTGATCATCAAAAAAAGAATCCCCGGTGGTACGAGCCATTTCTTTTTAAAAATATTACTTTTTCTCATGTTTACAATTCTCCCATCTGCGTCAGCTTTCCCGAATGCGTGGGTCAAGCAGTCCATAGGACAGATCCACCAACAGATTGACAAACGTGACCGACACTGCTATGACCAGAACACCGAATACTACCACCGGAAAATCTCTCTGCTGTGCGCTGCTGACGAGCAGTGTGCCGATACCCGGCCAGGCAAAAACGGTTTCCACTACCACGGATCCTCCGATCAAGGCACTCAGCTGAGTACCCAGAATCGTAATGACCGGAATCAGGGCATTTCGCAGGCCGTGTTTGATAATAACCTTCCATTCTCTCATCCCCTTTGCACGGGCACAATCCAGATAATCCTGATTGATCACATCCAACAGCGAGCTTCTGGTAAGACGTGCCACGCTGGCTACCGGACCCACTGACAGAGCCGCCACCGGCAGGATAAAATACTGCACAGTACCGATCCCTCCGCTCGGCAGCATGCGGAGCATCAGGGAAAATACAAATATCAACAGGATTCCCAAAATAAAATTGGGCACTGTGCTGCCGACAATAGCAGTACTCATGATGGTGCGGTCCAAAAGAGAATTATGCTTAGCCGCTGCCACCACTCCCAACGGAATGCCCAGAATAACCGTTAAAACCATTACAATACTGCCTAGAGATAGTGTGGGACCGATTCGTTCAGCAAACAGAGAAGAAACGGATCGGGCATAATAATAGCTTGTGCCGGTATCTCCCGTGAAAAGTCCCACAAAGGATTTCACATACTGCTGCCACAGTGGGAGATCCAGTCCCAGATTGTCGCGCAGAATTTCCTTAGCCGAGTCACTGGCTCCTGCCAGCGTCAGCCATTCTATAGGATCTCCCGTCACTCGTGTCAGGAAAAATACAAGCGTGTACACCGCCCATATGGTAAAAACTGCCTTTAATATCCTCATTGAAACATATCTCTTCATCGAACACCCTCCTTAGAATAGAGATGGCATGCCACATAATGCTCTTCTCCTATCTGTGCAAAATCCGGCTTCTCAGACCTGCAGCATTCTCCGGCTTCTTTACATCTTGTGCAGAAAGGACAGCCCCTGGGTGCACAGATGGGACTGGGAATTTCCCCCTCCAGTATCCGGCATTGGTCTTTCCTTTCTGGATTCGGCACAGGCACTGCATCCATCAGTGCTTTCGTATAAGGATGTGCCGGGCTTTGAAACAACTGCTTTTTGTCCGCAAGCTCCATTGCCTGTCCCAGATACATCACCAGTATACGGTCGCTGACATGCCTTATGACGCTCATGTCATGTGATACAAACAGATAGGTAAATCCGTTTTTCTTCTGCAGGCTCTTAAACAGATTCAGTATCTGCGCCTGAATCGATACATCCAGAGCGGAAACCGGCTCATCGCACAAAAGCAGTTTGGGATTGGTCACCAATGCTCTTGCAATACCGATTCTCTGTCTCTGTCCGCCTGAAAATTCGTGAGGATATTTTCTCAATACTTCTTCACCCATACCCACCTGTTCCAAAACGGGCATAATTGTCTCACGTTTTTCCTGTTTGCTCATATGCGTATGAATTCGAAGAGGCTCTTCCAGAATACGCTGCACTGACATACGTGGATCCAGAGACGAGTAAGGATCCTGAAATACCATCTGTATGTTTTTTCTCATCTGAGAAGGCATTTTACTGCTGACCTTCCTTCCAAGGAATCGCACCTCTCCGTCAGAGGCATCCTCCAGGCCCATGATCAGACGGGACAGCGTCGTCTTCCCACAGCCTGATTCTCCGATGATACCCAATGTCTCCCCTTCATATATCTGAAAAGACACCTGATCGACAGCATGTACACGCCCCACCTCATGCTGGAATATCCATCCCTTTTTCACAACATAATCCTTTTGGAGCCTGTCCACCTCCAATATTATCTTATTCGTCTGCAAGAACTGCGTCCTCCTTTTGAAACTTCTGGACTTCCTGCCACCGAAAGCAGCGGCAGCCATGACCGTTTTCTCTGATAAGAGCCGGCTCTGCCGACAGACATTCCTTCTGTGCATATTGACAGCGGCTTACAAAACGGCAGCTTTCTACGGGCGGCTCCAGCACGGGAACCTGTCCGGGTATGGTGTAAAGCTCCTCTTTGTCCTCTTCAATGCTTGGAATTGCCGCCAAAAGTCCTTTTGTATAGGGATGTCTCGGAGCGGCGAAAATCTCCCGGCAGGAGCCTTCCTCCACGACCACGCCTCCATACATGACCATCATCCTGTCACAAACGGCAGCAACCACGCCCATATTATGAGTAATAAGAATGACTGCAATGCCTAATTTATCGCGCAGCTCCTTTATCAGAGCCAAAATCTGTGCCTGTATTGTGACATCCAAAGCTGTAGTAGGTTCATCGGCAATCAGGATATCAGGGCTGCAGGCCAGTGCAATAGCGATCATGATCCTTTGCTGCATGCCTCCTGACATTTCATGGGGATACTGATCGATTCTCACCTCAGGTGAAGGGATATTCACCTGGCTAAGCAGCTTCATGGCTTTCTCCCTTGCCTCTGCACGGCTCACAGCTTCATGGAGCAGGATCATTTCCACGATCTGGTCTCCCACTGTATATACCGGATCCAGTGCTGAGAGCGGATTCTGAAAAATCATAGCGATTTTTTTTCCCCGGTTCTTACAGAGCTCCTTCTCATTCATCTGAAAAATATCCCGTCCTTCAAAAACGGCCTGTCCGGCAATTCTTTTTGCACTGGAGGAATCTATCAGGCCCATCAGACTTCTTACCACCGTACTCTTGCCACATCCGGACTCTCCTACGATTCCCACGATCTCACCCGGATACAGCGTGAGATCCACTCCATCCACTGCCGGTACACCCCTTTGTCCTGCATCATAATAATGCTTTAATCCTTTTATTTCCAACAACGGAGTCTGGCTTACGCCGGACTCCATTGTTTTAGTGTTATTCTGCTTCAAAGACGCTACCTTGCCTTTCTTATTCTGTCACCTTCAGGTCATCTGCACGGAAAGGCATAATCTGGTTCTCGCAATAGGTCATATCCCATTCCAGACCATCCCTGATACCGTATAAATCCTCTGCCTGATACAGATAAGTTCCCGGGCAATAAGTATCAAATACCTCCATCAACGTGCGTGCCGCTTCTCTCTGCTCCTCCAGATCACTGCTGCTTATCAGAGTATTGCCGGCCTCCACAAACTCATCCGTAGGAATCCAGTTGCCTTTTTCCGGGTTTGCCGGTGAAGAGCCTGTTCCAAAGAGCAGCCACAAGGCACCCAAAGGATTGTCAAAACGGGATGCAGAAGACCATGCTCTGATATCAGCCTGCAAGCTGAACTTGTCCACATAAGCCACCTCAGCCTTGATGCCTACGTCTGCAAGCATACCTACAATGGCTTCTCCGGCCTGGTTGCCGTTGGTATAATAACCATCGTTCATCTCAATGGTAATCACTTCTTTTCCGTCATAACCGGATTCTGCTACCAGCTCTCTTGCTCTGTCCGGATCAAATTTAACGCCTTCATAATCTTCGATATACAGATCTCCATAGCTCTCAAACTGATGACCGTTGGGGACCTTTGCATAATCTGTCCAAAGGGTATCTACCAAAGTCTGACGGTCAATTGCCATGGTCACTGCCTGACGGAAGCTCTGGTTGGACATGATACTGCTCTGGTCCTTGGTGTTAAAGGTATAAATATGGATATTCTTGATAGAGGTTCCCACTACGTTCAGCCCTTTTGTATTCTGAATGGTCTCCGCTGCATCACCGGGCACATCATTGATAATATCTACCTCGCCCGTAATCAGCGCCGTCATTCTGGCAGAAGCTTCCGGATATCCGATAAACTCAATCTGACGGGCTGCGGGTGCATCACCCCAGAAGCCGTCATAACGCTCCAGCACATATTTTTCAGGAGAATACTGAGTCAATGCATAAGGACCTGTACCGACAGGCGCCGTTTGGAATGCCTCGTCACCGATTTCCGTCACATAGTCCTTCGGAACGATGCTCGCTCCCCAGATGGATCCCAGACGCTGCTCAAAGGCTGCATCTGCCCTCTTTAACTTAAACTGCGTAGTCAGATCGTCCACGATCTCCACGGAATCCAGTGTTTCATAAAGTACCGCGATGGTTCCATCGCCATATCCGCTCAAAATCCTGTCAAATGTAAACTTTACATCCTCAGATGTACAGGGTTCTCCGTTTTGGAAGGTCACATCCTTGCGAAGCTTTACATTCAAGGTCTTGTCGTCAACCCATTCCCAGCTCTCAGCCAGCTGGCCACAGATATTTCCTTCTTTATCCGTAAAAAGAAGAGTATCAAAAATATTATAAAACAGCTTAATACTTGCAATACCAATGGAACGATCCGGGTCAAGTTGGGTCGGCAATGCTGCTAGACCTACTTTTAAAACATCCAGCTCCTTTGCACTGTCTGTCTGTTCACTGCTGCTGACGTTTGCTGCTGAAACTGCTGTCGTACTCTCTTTGCTGACATTCCCGGAATCCTTCCCTCCAGTACTTCCACATCCGGTCAATGCTGCTGCCAATACCAATACTCCGGTCAGCAAACGGATTTTTTTCTTCATCATGCGTTTCTCCTCTGATTTTCTGTCGTTTTTTATAAGTTTGTTTGTGCACAGTTCTTTTTCAGAACGTGTTCCATATTATAATAATTTTCATACACAAACTATCCCGTTTCAGTAAAATAAATGTAAAAAAACGTAACAGACAATATGTAATGACAGCTCTGAAAGGCGAAAATTTCTCGCACA
>NZ_KE992674.1:14996-37736 GCF_000466465.2 Clostridium sp. KLE 1755 | reverse complement strand
CCGCCGGTACCGGAACCGTCGCCGGCTGATCCACCATCATCTGAACCACCAACCGAATCGCCGCCAGCTGAATCACCCCCAGCTGTTCCACTGCCGTCCGAACCGCCATCATTCCCGCTTACACTGCCGCCTGATGCCTGGCCTTCCCTGCTTTGCTCCGTATTTTCCCGGACCGCATCCTGTCCACCGTCATGGTTGTCCGGGCTGCCGCCGGAGCTGCCGGATCCGCTGTTGTTATCCTCGCCCGAACTGTCAGATCCGCTGTCACCGTCTCCGCCGCCGGAATCACCGTGGGCGGCGATATAATCATCCAGTGCCTTCCGAGCCGCCTCTTCCTCCGCCTTAGCCGCTTCCAGCTCCGAATTTGCGCTTATCTGCTGCTTCTGTAAATCCTTCATCCGGCTGTCCCAGTCCTTATACTCCTCTTTTTTCTGGTTCCGTTCCTCATCCGGGGTCTGCCTGGGCTGGTTATTCAGATGGTCATCCAGCTTTTCTTCCGCCTTCGCCACAGCATCCCCCGCCTGCTCTATTTTCCTGTCCTCCTCCGTATCTGCAAGCGCATAATCCTCCAGGGAACGGTTCTGGGCCAGCAGCTCCTTCTGGGCATCAAGCTCCTTTTGCTGCCTTGCCTGCTCATTGCTCATCTCCAGCTTTTTGATCGCAAGCTCCTGTTCCGATATTTTTTCCTTTAAATCCTCCTGATCCACATCAAACAACAATGTATTCGCAGAAACGCTGTCTCCCAGGTTTACATAAATCTGATTGACCTTCAGGCCGCTGACGGTATCCACAGCCACCTCCCGGTTGGCTGTTACCATACCTTCCGCCTCCACCATATGGCCGAGCGCCCTTTTTTCCGGCTTTTCCGTCTCCACCTGCGGCAGACTCGCTCCGTAAATCCCCTTTGATAACAGCGTGCACAAAAACATAATCACAAAAAATACACAGCCGGCATACAGGATTTTTTTCTTTTTCTTCAGAAATTCCATGACTTATCTCTCCTATTCCTTCAATCCGCTCATAGCAATCCCCTGTTCCAGATAATCCTGTCCCAGCAGAAAAACAAAGACCGCAGGGATCAGCGTCACCACCGATGCGGCAAATGCAAAGCCCGCCTGCGTCAGCCCGATTTCGGGCAGATATAAGGACAGCGGCCACAATTCTTTACTCTTTAAAAAGGTAAGCGGCTGCTCAATCATATTCCAATACTCCAGAAAGCCCAGCACAAATGCGGAAAGGATTCCCGAGGAGCCCAGCGGAAGCCCTATCCTTACAAAAAGCCCAAGCTCTCCTGCGCCGTCTATCCTTCCGGCCTCCAGCAGCCCGGGATGAATGCTGCAGAACCCTCTGTAAATCAGAAACACAGGGAAAGTGGAAAAAATGGCAGGGAGTATGACGGCAGCCTGCGTATCCATAAGACGCAGCCGGTCCAGCACCAGATATGAGGACAGCATGGTCACCTGAAATGGCATCAGCATTAAAACAATATACAGGGTAAACAAAAGCCTGCGGAAAGGAAATCTGTAAACCGCAAAGGCCCATGCCGCCGGCACCGCTATCACCATCTGGCCCGCCAGGATGATGAGCACCATTTTGATAGAATTCCAGAACAAGATAAAAAACTGGGGAGAATAAAAAAGCAGCCTCCGATACCACTCCAGTGTGGGAAACTCCGGCAGCACCGTCCAGTTAATAAAACCGCTTCCCCCGGAAAGCACTGCTTTAAACGCCTGTGTCAGCTCATATTCCCCGGTCATGGAGCCTGAAAGCAATAACAGAACGGGAGAGCAGATAAACAGGCCGGTAAAAATAAGACCCCCCATTAATAATGCTCTTGCCGTCTGTCTGCATATCTTTCCGGCCAGGGCATATATATGCCCGCTTTTCTTCCTTCGATTTTGGATGCCAACACCCCTCATATGCCTTTCACTCTCCTTCGTCCCACAGCTTCTGCAGAAGCAGTATCACCGCGAACAGTATAAAACCCAGGATAACTGCTGCCGCCGCCATCTTGTCAAAATCCAGATTTGTAAACCAGTTATTGAACAGATGCTGCAACAGATACATGCTTTCATCCGGATACGATCCTGCCACCAGATAAGCCTCCCGGAAGGCCTTGAAAGTATTCAGGAAGGATAGCACTGTAATCGTATAAAGGACAGGTTTCAGATTGGGCATGATTATCCTGACAAAGCACGTGAATTCCCCGGCCCCGTCAACCCTGGCCGCTTCCCGTATCTGCGTGGAAATGGACAGGATTCCCGTAAGCCACAGCACTACTGTATACCCGAGATTTTTCCATATGTAGCTGAACACCAGCACCCAGAAAGCCGCGCCCGTCCCCATATAATCAATGTCAAACACAGGGGCGCTTTGCAGCACCCCTGCGCTGTATGCCGCTTCCCCCAGCCTGGTAAGAAACAGATTCAAAAACCCCTGCCTGTCAAAAATCAGCTTCCAAACCAGCACTACCGTGGCCGCCGGCACCGCCATGGGAAAGAGAAAGGCAGATTTCAGAAAATGTATCCGGGTAAAACGGCTGAGAAAACAGGCGATAATCAGGCCCAGCCCGATGAGCAGCGGCAGGCAGACAAGAACGAATTTTGCCGTATTTCCCGCCGCCAGCCAAAACGCCTTATTTTCAAATACCTGTTTATAATTGTCAATTCCTCTGAATTCCCCTGTCACCGCGGTCGTTAAGGAACGCCTGCAGACATCCGCAAAGGGGGCCAGCACAAACACGATGACCCCCAGAAAGCTTGGAAGCAGAAAATACAGACAGGCAATATTCTTGTTTCTTCTTTGTTTCCTCATTTTCCTATTCAGCCAGATACAGCTGTACCTTCTGCTTTATCTGCGCCACTCCTTCTTCCACACTCAGTTCGCCGTTCAGCACCTGTGTGCCTGCCGCCACAACGGCCTGTTCAATTCTGCTGTCAGGAAGATAAGGCGTATCCAGGGAAGAAACCAGATTCTTCAGGCTTTTTTGTTCCTCTTCATTGGGCCAGTACAGATCCAGCATGAGCACGCTTCCGTCCTCCTTTGCAATACCATAGGAGCCAAACGGAGTGTCCAGATCCATTTCCGTATAGAACATCCGATCAAAGCTGGCCTTATTTACCGGATACGGTTCCTCCTGTGAGGCCATTACCTCGTAGGATAAAAGCGTCTGTATAAAATCCTTCGCCATTTCCGGCCGGGCCGCTTTTGCGGATACGCCCATAATGGATTCCGCCTGGAAAACCTTTGAATTCTGGAAGGAAGGCGTAGTAAAGACGATTTCTTTTCTTACCCTGGGAATAGAAATTACATTGGTAAAGTCAAGGCTCACCTGCTGCGTATTTCCCAACCCGAACTGTTCCTGGGATCTTGTCAGGAAATTCATAATACTGAAGGAAATATCAAGTGCGGTTTCCGCGTAGCTTCCGCCTTCATCCCCTCTGCTTCTGTTGGATTCCAGGAATTCCTCCATATCGCTTTCGGAGATACCGCTTATTTCCGCATCATAAATCCGTTTTGCCTGGGTTAAAAATTCCTGTACCGCCGCCTCTTCCAGTGTACCATCCTCCCTGCTCCATGAAGGCTCACAGGCCAGGGCCAGCATACGGAGTACAATGTCAGGCTGATAAGCGGACAGAATGGAACCATCCGGGCTTTCCGCCCTGAGTTTTTCACAGGTATCCGCGAAGGATTGCAGATCCTGGATTCCCGCCAGGGTTTCCTGTTTTCCCACAAGAAGGGGGATCCGGAAACGGGTGGGAATCGCGTAAATTTTTCCATCTTTTTCAAATGCTCTTGTGATATTGTTAAAGAACTCTTCCTTTTCCTCTGCTGCCTTCAGAGTATCACTTAAGTCGGCCAGCATTCCCTTTGATAAGTAGGAATCCAGCGGAAGTCCTTCCAGACAAAGCACATCAGGCCCTTTTCCCGCCATGATTTCCGTATTCAGCGCTTTGACTGCATCCTCTGCGGTCAGCCCATTATCTCCGGACATGCCGACCTCATATCTTACATAAACATCATTGTGCTCCTTCTGATAAGCAGATACCGCCTGCTGGATAGTTCTGTCTTTCTTCAGGCTGTATACAAGCAGCTCCTTATCCGGTACGGAAGGCACTGTTTCATCAAAAGCAAACCGGGAAACACCGCTTCCCAAAAGCATGAGGAATACAGGCCCGTCCTCTGCAAGCATACCGTATTTGGCTACGGAAGGATCTGCCAGGGAGCAAAGTCCGCCTTCCAGCAGCAGCTTTATGCCCTCTCCCTCCTTATAGCTGTAAATACCTTCGTCACAGCCCAGGTACAGGTTGTTTTCCTTATCTAATGCGGCAATGAACTTATAATTTCCGCTGGTATAAAAAATCGTATCCATACCATCGGTCATCTGTTTTTGCACAAAGCTGTCCAGCCCGTCATCCTGTTCCAGGAGTTCTCCATTGACATAATCATAGCTGTAGGCCCTGGTAGTCGTAAATGCTGCCATCCGTGTTTCCGAAAAACAGGCCAGCTCCACGTCCCCTTCCGTATCAAACAGCCTTGTTAACGCTCCGTCCTCCTGATTGATTTCATAAACGGCTCCGCCCTGGCTGGCAAACAGTCTGTTATCCGGTGTGTACCAGCAATTTGTGAGGATTTCATAATTGTCCAGATTAAAGGAGACCGGAAGATCCCGCATCTCTCCTTCCGGGGAAACTATCATATAGCGGTAATCCATTTTAAACAGATTGTCAGTTTCTGATGCCTGTTCCGTTTCCTCATCAGCCGATTCTTCGTAGCTGCTGTACATTAAAAACAACGTGCCGTCCTTTGCCATTGCAGCAGTCATATAGTAGGCGTTTCCCACCATTCCCATCCAGTCGTCGTATTTCCTTGTCCAGGTTCTGCCTTCGTCCTGGGAAATGCAGGGGCCGTTATTATAGTCAAATATCTGGAGACTGCCGTCCGTCAGACGGGTTATTCCGGCGTTGCGCATCATATCCTCCGGCATCCCCACCGCTTCCTCCATATATCTCCCCATGGTTTTTCCGCTGCCGTCTGTTTCCGGCTCTTCCTCCGGTGTGTTTCCCGCGCTTCCTCCGCAGCCTGTAAAAAGCATGCCCGCTGTCAAAAGCAGGGCAAGCGTTTTCATTCCCGGTTTTCTTTTCATAATAAATTATCCTTTCCTCAGGCCTTGCTGTCCTGTTTTTCTTTACCCTGATCTTAAAGGACAAATCTTGTTAAAATTCCGATAAAACTCTTACAATTTTCTTACAATCCAATCCCTTCGCCCAACCGTTTCCTGTTCGGCTTTTGCGGCGCGGTATTGCCAAATGCGGCATTTTGCTGTTTTACGGCGTATGCGGACTTTCCTGAAGGCTTTTGATTTTGCAGGATGCCTTTTTCAGGGAAAAAATAACGGAGGGCACCTTTTTCCGGTGTCCTCCGCCATGTCTTTTTATTCTATTTCTTTCCGCCGTTCTTTTTGGCCGCGCTCCTTAACGTCTGCACAACCGCTATCGCCAGTCCGGTAAAAAGCAGATACTTTTTTACCTTTTCCAGCGCCTCCTCTCTGGTAGCCGAGATATGGCTGTATACAAAATCCCGAAAGGGATGCGACGGCCTGCTTCCCACCAGTTCCTTATAGGTCAGCAGCCTTGTCTCATAGTCCGCCGGATTTTCCTCATGGAATATCAGTTCCCTGACCGCCCGGCTGACACCGTCGCCATAATCATGAAAACCGCAGGAGGGCGTATAGCCCAAATCGATTCCGCCCCAGTTTCCCACAAAGCTGTTTCTGTGATCATGACCGCAGTATACGGCAAAAATATCTCCTTTTTCACGAAGGCTTTCAAATTCCCTGGCATTGTTGTCAGGCGCGCTTACCGCCTCCCGGAAGCTGCCGCCATCGCATTTTTCCTCATCCAGAAGGTAATACTCGTTGGCATGGGTACGGTAGGTACGGATTGCGCCCCTGGTTTTCTTATCCACTCTGCGCAGAAGCCGGTAATACTCGGGCATGGGAATGTGCTGGAACACAATTCCCGGCACCAGGCCGCCATGAACCTGCGCGAAAGTATCCCTTGCCGCCTTGTACCAGTAGATCTGCTTGGGATGGAGGGTCTGACAGCCACCGCCGGCGGCGTCACCCTGGGAATCCAGCAGGTAAACGGCCATCACCGTCTTTGTCTCTTCAAAATTCTGTATCCCTATGGCAAAGGTGCCTTCCTCCGGCCCATGAAGTATCTCCTGTCCCCGGCTGTTCAGCCAGTCCACGCAGCCCGGAATTCTGCGGTAAATTCCCATCTGTTCCTCGTTGCTCATTCCGCTCTGCCTGTCATGGTTCCCAAAGGTTACGGCAAAGGGGATGCCCCTGGACACAATCGGCTCCAGTATGCCCCGTATTGCTTTTTCTGTCTGCCCGGGCTTCTTCCTGAATGCACGGCTGTAACCCTTCAGCTGATCACCGGTGAGCACCACCAGATCCGGCCGGGCCGTATCAAGCGCTCTTCTGATAAGCGCCATGGTATCCTCCGACGCCTCAGGCAATTCCTGTATATCTGCAAACTGTAATATATGAAAAGTTCCATCTTCCCTGAACTTCATTTCATCAGCTCCTTTCTTTCCTTTTCCAACATGTTATGTAAACTTCCTCCCAGGAGGATGCCGCATTTTCCCATTTCTTCCACCCATCATATACGTATATATCCATATTTACAACAAAATACATAAAATCTTAAAGAAAGCTTCACTCAGATTTAACATAAGGGGGTGGGGGGCCCGGTTCGCCTTCCGGACTTTCGGGGGCCTGGCGCCGCTGGGGGTGGCTGCCGTTTTGTGCTGGCAGGGGGGGGTTTCAGAACCAATTCAAAAATGGGATGGTTCTAACTGTGCTTTTCCGGCATACCGCTGCCAGCGTGGCTGAACTTCTCGTTGCAGCCACATCGGCTGCAGCGGCTGCGTCTTGGCAGTCGATGTGGCTTCCACTCGTCGGACAAGCCACTAAGGACGGCAGCGGTATGCCGGAAAAGCACAGTAAGAAGCCATCACCATTTTTTTTATGGTTGACAAGTGGTAGGTGCGGTGATACATTTATGTGGAAATAATTGTGTTTATGTGGAGATGAGTGTATATGTTTGCAAATGAGAGACGGGTTAAGATTGCGGAGATGCTGGAGAGGCGTTCTTCTGTTACGGTTGCGGAATTGACGGATGCTTTTCAGGTTTCTCTGGAGACGATACGGCGGGATTTGGAGTATCTGGAGAGGCAGGGGGCCCTGAAGAGGGTGCACGGGGGAGCTATAACGGTTCGGAAGATGCAGAGCTACAGCAGCCTTTCTGCCCGTGTCACGGAGCACAGGGAGGAAAAGAGGAGGCTGGCTTTGGCGGCAATTCCTTATATCCGTGAGGGGGACTGTATTTCCCTGGATACGGGCTCCACTTCTTTTGAGCTGGCGGCATTGCTTTGTGAGCATTTTCATGAGCTTACCGTGGTGACGAATTCTCTTCAGGTTTTTCAGATTCTTTCGGGAAAGGAAGGGTTTCAGACCATCCTTACGGGAGGGTTCTATATGCCGAATGAGAAGACTTTTTACGGGCATCTGACCCTGGATATGATAAGGCAGTTGCATGTTTCCAAATATTTTATTGCGCCCTCCGCAATTTCCCTGGATTTTGGGATCAGCGATCACATTCATGAGCTGGTGGCGGTGCAGCGCGCTCTTATTGATATTTCGGATCAGATAATAGTGCAGGCTGACAGTTCCAAATTTGAAACCTGCGCTGCGCTGAAAATCTGTGATCTGAACCCACGGTTCCTTTATCTGACCGATTCCGGTCTTCCTGATGAAATATTGGAAGCCTATAAAAAGGCATCCATAAATATTATAAAATATTAATATGAGGGTCCGCAAAAGGCGGGCAGAAAGGCACAGTATATGAATCAGAAAGTAATCCTCATCCTTGCGGACGGTTTCCGTCCCGATGCATTAACCACCTGCGGCCATCCTTATGGACAGCGGCTGCTGGAGCTGGGAAGCTATTCCCTGGAAACAGAAACCGTTTATCCTTCCGTTACGCTCCCCTGTCATATGTCGCTTTTCCACAGTGTTTCACCTGATCGTCACGGCATTCTTACCAATACCTATGTTCCTCAGGTCCGTCCTGTAAACGGACTGTGTGAGCAGCTGGCCGCGGCCGGAAAAACCTGTGCTTTTTTCTATAACTGGGAAGAGCTGCGGGATTTAAGCCGCCCCTCCAGCCTTGCCTACAGCTATTTTGCCGCAGGGCACGTTTATTCCTATGAAAAGGCCAATGAGATGGTTACGCAGAATGCACTTGAATTTATTGAGTCGGAAAAACCGGATTTTGCATTTGTCTATCTGGGACTGACCGACAGCGCAGGGCATGAGTTCGGATGGATGGGCGATGAATATAGGAAAGCCTGCCGTCAGTCCCTGGATGAGGTTCAGCGGCTTACGGAACGTTTCATGAAAGAGTATACGATTATTTTCACCGCGGATCATGGCGGACATGGCCGCAGCCATGGGTCCCTTGATAAAGAAGATATGCTGATACCTCTTGTTTGCATTGGTTCCTGTTTCCAGCCGGGCGCCGTTCTGGAGCAGCCTGGTATCTGTGATATTGCACCTACTGTTACACAGCCCCAAGGAGCTGTGGCTGCCAGAGAATGGGAGGGCAAAAGCCTGCTATGCTGAACAGACTCAAATCCGGGCGGCAGATGAAATTTTTCTGCTTCCTATGCTGCCTGGTCTATTTTGCCAGTTATCTGACTAGGTTAAATTATGCGGCCTGTCTGGCTGAAATACAGCGTTCTCTTGGAATCAGCAAAAGCCTTGCCGGATTGCCGGTGACCGGATGTTTTGTTACCTATGGGATCGGACAGCTGCTCTGCGGCTTCCTGGGAGATAAATTCCAGCCCCGGAAAATGATTTTCACGGGGCTGGCCGCCACCTCCCTCTGCAATCTCCTTGCTGCTCTTTTCCCTCGTATGGAGGTCATTATCCCGCTCTGGTGCCTGAATGGTTTTTTCCAGTCCATGCTCTGGCCCCCTCTGGTAAGAATCATGGCTGAGGCCCTGGATGAAGAGGGCTATAAAAAGTGCTGTGTCCAGGTATCCGTTGCTTCATCCGCCGGTATGATCGCCGTATATGTGCTTGCGCCCGCCTGTATCCGTTTTTCCGGCTGGCAGCTTGCTTTCCTGCTTCCGGCATTCTTTGGAATTGCCTCCGCCTTTGTCTGGACCATCAGCATCCGGAAAATGCAGGCTGACGGAACCAATGCC
The DNA here is from genome assembly GCF_000466465.2 of Clostridium sp. KLE 1755. Taxonomy (NCBI): domain Bacteria; kingdom Bacillati; phylum Bacillota; class Clostridia; order Eubacteriales; family Clostridiaceae; genus Clostridium; species Clostridium sp. KLE 1755. The sequence goes on along the minus strand of NZ_KE992674.1, from coordinate 28,457 downwards.
ATTTCCGCCCTGTACCTGGAAGTGGGGAACGAAAATCCGGTAAAGCTTTCTTCCCTGGTTATCCAGGCTTCCCTGGTTCCCATCCTGTTTGCCATTGTTCTCCATGGTATTCTGCGGGACGGCATCACTACCTGGATGCCTGCTTATATTACGGATACCTTTGGGCTGAGCACCTCCCTGTCTATCCTGACCACAGCAGTTCTGCCGATTTTCAGTATATTCAGCATCATGATCGCATCCTCTCTGTTACAAAAACTGAAAAATGAACTTCTGACGGCAGCCCTGCTTTTTGCCTGCGCTGCGCTTTCCTGCTTTATCCTGCTCCCAGTTTACAATACCGCCCCTACGTTAAGCGTTACCATGATGACTTTAATAACAGGAAGCATGTACGGAATCAACCTGATGCTGATCAGCCGGGTGCCCAGGCATTTCGCCCGCTTCGGCAGGGTTGCCACCATATCCGGCATACTCAACGCTTCTACTTATATAGGAAGCTCTCTGTCCACCGCAGCCTCCGGGGCCATCTCCGATCATTACGGCTGGCATGCTACAATCAGCGTCTGGGCCGTCACTGCCCTGGCCGGTACCTTAATCCTTGCTTTCAGCTTCCGAAAATGGTCCCTTTTCTGCGGCAGCTGCGATAATAAACCTCTGGTCAACAGGCGTTTCTTATGATATACTTGCGTCGTCGGACGCTCCGCAACGGCACTTAACCGCCGGAACGGGCCGCTCCCGCATAGAACATTATAGCTGTATTATAGGAGAATGTCCGTATGAGTATTTTAAATGTTGAACATCTTTCCCATGGCTTTGGAGACAGAGCCATTTTTCATGATGTTTCCTTCCGCCTGCTCAAGGGAGAGCATATTGGCCTGATCGGCGCCAACGGCGAGGGGAAATCTACCTTTATGAATATTATCACCGGAAAGCTCATGCCTGATGAAGGCAAAGTGGAATGGGCCAAAAATGTCCGTGTGGGCTATCTGGATCAGCACACGGTACTGGAAAAGGGCACTTCCATCCGGGAAACTCTGGCTTCCGCCTTTTCCTTCCTGTTTGAAATGGAAGCTCAGATGAATGAAATCTGCGATAAGATGGGGGAAGCCACCCCGGAAGAGCTGGAAGTATATATGGAAGATTTGGGCACAATCCAGGATATGCTTACCATGCATGATTTTTATATGATAGACGCCAAAGTGGAGGAAGTGGGGCGCGCCCTGGGCCTTGCGGATATCGGCCTGGACAAGGATGTGGCCGACTTAAGCGGCGGGCAGCGCACCAAGGTTCTGCTTGGCAAGCTGCTCTTGGAGAAACCCGATATCCTTCTCCTGGACGAGCCTACCAACTATCTGGATGCAGAACATATCGAATGGCTGAAACGGTATCTGAACGATTATGAAAACGCCTTTATCCTGATATCTCATGACATTCCTTTCTTAAACAGCGTTATCAACCTGATTTACCACATGGATAACCAGGCCCTGACACGCTATGTAGGGGATTATGACAAATTCCAGGAAGTCTATGCCATGAAAAAGTCGCAGCTGGAGGCCGCTTACAACAAGCAGCAGAAGGAAATTGCGGATCTCAAGGATTTTGTAGCCAGAAACAAAGCACGGGTCGCCACCAGGAACATGGCCATGTCCCGTCAGAAAAAACTGGATAAAATGGATGTGATTGAGCTTGCCGGCGAAAAGCCTAAGCCAGAATTTCATTTTAAAGAGGCCCGTACCCCCGGCCGTTACATTTTTACCACGCAGGATCTGGTGATCGGTTATGACGAGCCGCTTTCCACGCCGCTGAACCTGTCCATGGAACGGGGTCAGAAAATCGCCCTCATCGGTTCCAACGGCATAGGTAAAACCACGCTTTTAAAAAGTATACTCGGCCTGATCCCGCCTCTTTCCGGCGCAGTGGAGCAGGGGGATTATCTGAGCATAGGCTATTTTGAACAGGAGATGCCGCCGGATATATCCACCAGCTGTATTGAGGAAATCTGGCAGGAATTCCCCGGGTTCACCCAGTATGAGGTCCGCTCCGCCCTGGCGAAATGCGGGCTGACCACAAAACATATCGAAAGCATGGTAAAGGTCTTAAGCGGCGGCGAGCAGGCAAAGGTACGTCTGTGCAAGCTCATCAATAAGGAAACCAACATCCTGCTTCTGGACGAGCCTACCAACCATCTGGACGTGGATGCAAAAGCCGAACTGAAGCGCGCGCTTCAGGAGTACAGGGGAAGCATTCTCATGGTTTGTCATGAACCTGAATTTTATGACGGGCTGGCAACCGATGTCTGGGACTGCACCAAATGGACGACAAGGGTATTCTGACTTCTGCCGGTTATTCCGGCGGAGGTTCCCCTCCGGATATCCTACCTGATTTACCGGAGTCCATACCAAAGGTTCCAGAGAACACTGCCAAGCAACGGCTGCAGGGTCATCATAATAAGAATGACAATGGCAAAGGAAAGCTCCATCTCGTATCGGCAGACGGGACTTTCCGCGCCGGAGCTTTTATTTCCGCAGCCTTTATTCCCACAGCTTTTACTTCCGCAGCATTCCTCATTCACAGTCTGTGCCTTCATACAGGCATCCACCTCATTTCCTTGCACATTTCCTTCCGCTTTCGCCTCCTGACTGCCTGCCTCCTCCACTGCCCACAGACTTCCGGGCTCCGGCTTTTCTCCCACGCCGAATCTGCCGCACGTCCTGGGGAAAATACGGTTTATTGCCAGAAACAGCAGATATCCCAGCCATGTGCCCATAGTATTCATAAGCAGATCATCAATATCTGTAGCCCGGAAGGAGAATAACTGCGCAGCCTCAATAAACAGAGAAAAGAGGAAGCCGATGCTCACCGTCTTTTCCACCATCTGTTCCCGCCGCCAAAGCAGGGGGACAAGAAAACCCAGGGGCATAAACAGCAGCGTGTTTTCAAAATATTGTCTGGAATTACTGAAAAATTCCACCATAGGAATCATATTGATATTAGCGTCAAAATGAAATTCCTGAAACGCCGGCACCCCTGTCAGCGTCAGAATACCAGCCAGCAAAAATGCAAACAGAAAGACACCCGCCGTATGCCATCCGCTTATTTCACACTTTCCTTTCCCCTGAGCCGTACTGCACTGTGCCATACCCTTTTGCGCCGTGTTGCGCATCCTTTTATGCACCGTGCCCTCCAGCCATCCCAGAAAAGGAATGGAAAGCGCCAGTCCGCTGCCGGCCCCTATTGCCAAATTCAGGATAAATAACATTCCCTCATCCTCCCCTTTCAGACAGTTTTCTTTTATCTGCTTCCATCATAACCTGTTAATTATAAAACTTTCTTCACTTCCCATTAAGATTCTCTGAAGATCAGGCTATTTATTTCTGTATAGGCACCGCTCAGGCTGCTGTTCGTTTTTGATTGTATATTTGCCCGTACTCCATTATAATAAAAACAAATTGATATGGGGGGATAGTTATGATGATTACTGAAAAAAAGGATTCCAAATCCAAAAGGAAAATAATAATAATATGCGCTGTTGCCATTGGCATCCTGGCGACTGTAAATATAGTTCTGCTTATTTTGTTGCTGCAGTCCGGCGGAGGGCCGGGCAGGCACGGCGCTGTAAATGTGGGGATTACTGAAAATCCGGCCGTTTTAAGCTCCCGCCTGGAAGAAAGCAAAAAGCCGGATTCCATCCTTCAGAATGTGCTGGAACAGTTCCGCAGCATCCGGGAAGAAAAGGAAAAGCAGGCGGCCAAAAGCAAGAAGCCCGCAGAGGTTACTATAACGGATAAAATCAACGTGGAAAAAGGCGCTGCCCCGGATGTGACCCTTCCCCGCTGCTACTTTATTTTTGAAGTTACCAACAACAGCGCAGACAGAACTATCGTTGAAATCCAGGGTTCTGTCCATATGAGCAACAGTGCCGGGCAAGAATTCCTTACCCTTCCCTGCGATCTCACCGACATCAGCGTCGGCCCGGATGAGACCTCTGTGGAGGAAGGCATTTATCTGGATATTTATGAGGATTTGAATGAAACAAGGTTTTTATATTCCACTGACTATGACGATTTGATTTTTGAATATAAAACAAATACGATCATATATTCCGATGGCGGCCAGTCCCTGCCCAATGAGGATTGGCTGCGACCGTAAGACACAATTAAGAGGCAATCAATATGGATCTGATAAATCAATTTATAGAAAATTACAAGAAAAAAATAAACTTTTACGAAACAGCAGGACGCATTGCCGCCGAAATGCTGGAGGATGCCCTGCGCTCCTCCGGTATCCGCGCCATGGTAACCTCGCGCGCCAAGAGCCCCAGCCGGCTCAAAATCAAGGTGACGCAACGGAATGAAAAACGGGAAACTCCCTACAAAAACATGAGCGAAATCTATGCGGATATCGCCGACCTTTCCGGCGTACGCGTGTCCCTCTATTTCCCCGGCGACCGTGCCAAAGCGGATCGGGTCATCAACAACCTGTTTACGGTGGCTGAAACCAAGAAATTCCCGGTGCAGTCCAAACAGCCTTCCTACAACAAACGTTTTTCCGGCTACTGGGCCACCCATTACCGGGCTTCCATGAAGGAAGATTCCCTGGATAAAAGCCGGATAAAATATGCCCCTGTCCGCCTGGAAATCCAGGTGGCGTCCGTTCTGATGCATGCCTGGTCGGAGGTGGAGCATGATTTGGTTTACAAGCCGCTTCAGGGCACCCTTTCCGATGAAGAGCTAGCCATCCTTGACGAACTGAACGGTCTTGTCCTCAGTGGCGAGATAGCTCTGGAACGGCTGCAGGCCGCAGGAAACGAGCGGATCCAGAGTAAAAATACATCCTTTAACAACCAATATGATCTGGCGGCTTATCTTTACAATTATCTGAGCACCCGGTATAAGCGGATGGATATCGAACCGCGCATGGGAAATGTAGAACTGCTCCTGCGTCTGATGGGACGGCTGAAAATAGCCAACGCCAAAGAGCTTGAACCGATTCTGAAGTCCACAAAGCTTGTCAACGACAAGCGGACCATCTCAGAACAGCTCTCCGACCAGATCATCTGCGGCAATGAAAAACGCTATCATCTTTACAGGGAGCTTCGCGCCCCCGGAGAAAAGCTGAGCAAAGAGCAGTACCAGGCTATGGAATACTTTATGAAGCCCTGGATTAGCCTGGAAACCATTCTCGGCAGGCTGACCCTGAAAAGCAATCCCAAGGCAAGAGGCACCTTTAATGTGAACAGCCTGAAACGGATGAAGGTACTTTCCAAGGAAAACCTGGACCGGGTGGTTGCGTTGCGGAACGCCCGGAATGTCCTTGTCCATGGAATAGAAATTCCCGATATGGCCGCCCTTATAAAAATGGGTGACGATGTGCGGGAAATCCTTTCCCAGCTGGCGGCTTCCGGGAATACATAAGGGGTTGTTTATTTATATTACCCTGGAAAATTGCAGGAAAAAGACGCTGGCCGTTTATCAGTCAACGTCTTTTTCCTATAAGAATATATGAATTTATAATAATTATTCAGCAGATCAGCGCATCTACGACGCTGACCAAAAGAAAGTAATTCAGGAATGTTACAAACGCTTCCTTTCAGAATTTTAGTTCGTCCTTTTTCATATAGCCGCCGGAACCCGCATATTTTACCTTTGCAGCTGTTGTTGAGGATGAACTGTCAAGTACCTCAACCGGCCGCCCCTTCAAAACATAAAATACCAGACTTGAATCCGAACAGTCTGAGGAAGAATAAAATCCGTTTATTTCATATTTTCCGCCTGCGTAAACGGCACTTTTCTGTGGAGCATCAGGATCTGTTACGATCGGGACTCCGCTTTCATCATAAGTTATAATCATACCAGGGAAATTGTTTTTATCAAATTCATTACCAAAAACTTCAGAAAATGCTTCCGTCATTTCCCTGTCTATATCTTCATTTGTCTTAATACCATATGCATTTACCGTCCGTTCTGCAGGAATATCTACTGTCCCACGTTCATTTCCCGGCGCTGCAAATACCATTCCGGCGCAAAATATGGACAGGAAACATATAGCGAATACAGCTGTTCCCAATCTTTTCTTCCCCGTACTCATTATAGAAAACAGTCGATTTTTCATATATTTTTTACCTCCGCAGGAAAATGACGAGAATAAAGTATTTGATTTTGCCTTGCAGCCGGCCAGATGTATAATAATCATCGAATACCGATACCTCCCGGCTTCCGGCATATTCTCTGTAACCAACTCATCACAGGATAGTTCACAAAAGCGGGTGAAAGCCCTGGAAAACGCATAAACAGCCGGATTAAACCAATTGATGGCGACTGCCAGAAGCAGCGCCCATCTGTACCACAGGTCTTTACGCTTCAAATGAATCATCTCATGCCGCAGTACAAGCAGTAAATCTTCTCTGGCCATTTGGGCATCCGTAAGCAAAATAGCAGGCTTTAACAGCTGAATAAGCATAGGACTTGATATACAGGTGCACTTTCTTATCTGAAGATATGAGGTAATCCCAAGCTGATTCTTTATTTCCCGAAATGCCTCCAATATCCGGGCATCTGCTATATCCCCGCTCCACCGTTCCACCATCCTTTTGAAACTCACGTACTTCATTACATGGTAAAACAATACAACGAAAAAACCAAATAACCATATAAAGAAAACAATCATTACCGGTGATACGGCCGCAGCAGGCGTTGGAATAAAAACAGTTCCGTCTACCCCGGTCTTTTCCGCAAGAGCTGCAAAAACATTCTGCAGGGAACCTGTTCCTTCAGAACATAAAATACTTGTAGAACCCATGGGAAAAAATATCTTAATTCGCGGTCTGAACGGAATAATAAAACCAATCAGTATCATTTTCCCGGCACAGTAAAAATCCCCTGCGAAATATTTTCCATTCGCTAAAGCCCCGGCCAGTATGTACACGGCTGCAATGACCGCCATTATACAGGAAATATGAAACAACTGGTTCATAAATTCAATCATCACTTTTTCCTCTGATCATTAACCCACTTTACCAGTTCGTCTATTTCATCACCGCTTAATCCCTCACCCTGATACAGCGTATTAATCAGATTCAGCCGCGAACCGCCATAATATTGTTTTACAAAGCTCTGTGTTTCATATTGAAGATATTCATCCCTTCCTACCAACGGTTCAAAAAAACGTTCTTTTCCCAGTTTCTCCGTTTTTAAAAATCCCCGCTCTACAAGACGGCCCAACAGCGTATGGACGGTCTGCGCTTTCCATACTTTCCTGTTTTCTCTGTTTAACTGCTCCATCAACATGCCTGATGTGACCGGAGGCGTTAACTGCCATACAATATTCATAATCTCAAACTCCGCGTCCGGTAGCTTTTTTATTACAGTCATACGCGTCACCTCCATTATCGACAATTGTCTTATCTATATACTATATTGCTTGCCTGCCAAAGTCAATAGTTTTCTATATTTGTAGACAATTGGCAACGTGGAAATCCTTTCGGACTTAGCTTCGTTTTTTAACAATGCCTTTAACAATATTTAATCACAAATTTTTCTCGCACCATTCCTGAAGCGGACATTGTGTACACTTGGCTTTACGCGCTGTACAGATCTCCCGTCCCAGATAAATCAGCTGAAAATTAATCCGGTTCCAGTGATCCCTGGGCAGAACCTTCATCAATTCCTGTTCCGTCTGCTGGGGGTTTTTCCCTTTTGCCCAGCCCAGCCTGTGGGAAATCCGAAATACATGGGTATCCACTGTAACCCCGGGAATCCCATAAGCATCCGCCAGAAAAAGCGTGGCCGTCTTTCTTCCCACACCGGCCAGCTTCAACACTTCTTCCAGCTTATCCGGGACTTTCCCGCCATAATCTTTTACAAGCTGTTCACAACATTTTTTCATGTTTTTCGCCTTATTTTTATAAAGCCCCACTGACCGGATATATTCCTCTATCTCTTCCACCGGGGCCTGTGCCACTTCCTCCGCCGTCCGGAATCTTCCAAACAGGCCGGGAAGGGCCTCATCCACCTGTTTGTCCGTGCTCTGGGCGCTGAGCATTATCGCTGTCAGCAGCTGCCAGTCCTGATTATGATAAAACCCGTCTTTTGTAGTACCATAAATCTTATCCAGAGTCTCCAATATATGCTGTAGCTTCTCTTTTTTTGTCATCGGTGTTTTCCCCCTGCTGACTGTTTTCTTCATCTGTGTTATCATGAAATAACGGGCTTCAGAATCTCCCGAAGCTCCCGTTGCTGCAAAATGGCTGCTATACAATTTATTATAACGGGAATGCCGGCAGGACGCAACTTGGAGGTTTTGCCGCACAGCGGATAGCTGGCGGCGGCATCTGCCTGCTTCCCTTCTTATGGAGAAAAAATATGGACGGTTTTTCCAACCTGAAACATGCCCTGCTTGCGGAGCAGGTCCAGGAACAAATCTATCAGTTTATACTAAACACCCCTCTGCCTGTCGGTGCGCGCCTTCCCAATGAATTTGAACTGGGCCGGAAATTCGGCGTGGGGCGAAGCACTGTCCGGGAGGCGGTGAAGCTGCTTGTTTCCCGTGGTATTCTGGAAGTGAGAAGAGGTTCGGGAACCTATGTAGTTTCAACCACTCCCGCAGACCTGGATCCGCTGGGACTGAGAAAAGCAGAGGATAAAATGGCACTCGCCCTGGATTTGGCTGATGTACGGATTATACTGGAACCGGGAATTGCAGAAATGGCCGCCCTTAAAGCCCATCCCGCAGACGTAGAAAAGCTGGACAGCCTGTGCCGCCTCATCGAAAAAAGAATTGCCAGGGAAGAAAGCTACATTGACGAGGATATTGCCTTTCATACCTGCATTGCAGAATGTTCCGGCAATATCGTGGTAAAGCAGCTCATTCCCATCATTGATACTGCCGTCCTGATGTTTGTCAATGTAACCCACCGCCGGCTAACCAAAGAAACCATCCAGACCCACCGCGCCATTACGGATGCCATTGCAGAACATGATTCCATCGGCGCCAAAACAGCGATGCTGATGCATATGATCTATAACCGGGATATGATAAAGCAATTGATAAAAGAACAGGAAGCTCCTGCCCTTACTCACCCAAACCATAGGGATAAAGCAAAAGACATCTGATGATTTGCTTCCTGTCATCATCACAAAAATCTGGAAAATCAGCAAACAAGCAGGCAATTAAACGAATTTTTATGGAACCTGTCCAAATAAATAATAATAATTCCAGCAAAAAGTAGAATACACATCTGACAACTTGCTAAGAGAATTAGGGAATGCTAGGATAAAAGCAACGAAACATCTGATGATTTATATTTTGCTCCGCAAAACATGGAGGAAAATCCCTCTGCTCGCCAGAGGGCTCGCATTTTGCTCCGCAAAACAAGGAGGGATTGACAAATGGAATTGAATAGTCAGCGGGTTAGGGCACTGGCCCCGGAAAACGATCCACTGAAAATCGGCATGGGTTGGACGGTTGAGGATCTTGATAAGCCTCAGATTCTTGTGGAAAGCACCTTCGGGGACAGCCATCCGGGAAGCGCACACCTGAATCTTTTTGTGGAAGAAGCCATGAAAGGGATCCGGGATTCGGGCGGCAGGGGCGCGCGTTATTTTACGACGGATATCTGTGACGGAATCGCCCAGGGGCATGACGGAATTAACTATTCCCTCGCCCACCGGGATATGATTGCCAATATGATTGAAATACACGGCAATTCTACTGGTTTTGACGGCGGTGTATTCATCGCCAGCTGTGATAAATCCGTTCCGGCCTGTCTGATGGGGCTGGCAAGGCTTAATATGCCCTCCATCGTCATTACGGGGGGCGTCATGGAAGCCGGACCCGACCTGCTGACTCTGGAACAAATCGGCGCTTATTCCGCAATGTGCCAGCGCGGCGAAATTACCGAAGAAAAGCTTACCTATTATAAACAGAATGCATGCCCCTCCTGCGGCGCATGCTCATTTATGGGAACCGCTTCCACCATGCAGATTATGGCGGAAGCGCTGGGATTGATGCTTCCCGGTTCAGCACTGATGCCCGCCACCTGCCCGGAGCTGAAGGAGATGGCCTATAAAGCAGGCAGACAGGTAATGGAACTGGTTAAAGCAGGGCTGAAGGTAAGTGATATCGTAACAATGGAAGCCTTTGAAAACGCGATCATGGTTCACGCGGCTATTTCCGGCTCCACTAATTCCCTGCTGCACATCCCGGCAATGGCCCATGAGCTCGGCCTGGAAATCGATGCGGACACCTTTGACCGGATGCACCGCGGCGCCCACTATCTCCTGGATATCCGCCCCGCAGGCAAATGGCCCGCACAATTTTTCTATTACGCAGGCGGCGTCCCTGCCGTCATGGAGGAAATCAAATCCATGCTCCATCTGGATGTCATGACGGTCACAGGAAAAACTCTGGGAGAAAACCTGGAGGAGCTGAAGCAGAACGGTTTCTATGAAAAATGCAGCGTATCCCTGGAAAAATGGGGGCTGAAGCGTACGGACGTCATACGCCCCTTTGATAATCCCATCGGTTCGGACGGAACCGTTGCCATTCTCCGCGGCAACCTCGCCCCGGAAGGCTCTGTTGTAAAACACTCCGCCGTACCTGCCGAAATGTTTCAGGCAGTTCTTAAAGCCCGCCCCTTTGACTGTGAGGAGGATGCCATCGCCGCTGTTTTATCCCGGAAAATCCGCCCCGGAGATGCGGTCTTTATCCGTTACGAAGGCCCGAAGGGATCGGGGATGCCGGAAATGTTCTATACTACGGAAGCTATTTCTTCCGATCCGGAGCTTGGCAGATCCATTGCACTGATTACAGACGGCAGATTTTCAGGCGCCTCCAAAGGCCCTGCCATCGGCCATGTTTCTCCGGAAGCCGCTGACGGCGGCCCGATTGCCCTTGTGGAAGAGGATGACCTGATCCGTATTGACATTCCGGCCCGTGTGCTGGAGATCATCGGCGTCAAGGGCCGGGAGCTTCCTCCAGAGGAAATAGCTAAAATTCTGGAAGAACGAAGAGCTAACCTGAAGCCCAGGGAGCCGAAATATAAAAAAGGAGTGCTGAAAATTTACTCCGAACATGCGGTTTCACCTATGAAGGGCGGCTACATGGAGTAAACCTCTCCGCTTAAATTTACGGGCTGTCAAAAGGGAACCCCGGCCTTTCCGCCGCAGGTTCCCTTTTATATCAGTTCCATTCATATTTCTCACATTGCTCCCGCCATTTATACAGCCACTCCAACTGGCAGTCGAAAAATTCATCATCCACACAGTCCATGCCGAATACCTCAACAATCGTGGCCTGCAGGGCAAAATGGTAAAGTGCGATCAGATCATAAAATGCCGCCTCCTCCTCCGGCATAAGGTCACTATATTTTAAATACGCAGGCAGGAAGCGGGCAAACACCTCACGGGATTTCTCATAGCCGTTCTCCTGAAACTCAAAATAATCGGTCATATTACAGATTAATACCGGATCATACATGGGAAAACCTTCACAGGAGGTATCAAAATCCAATATGTAAAGTCTCCCGTCGCCCGCCTTATGGATATTCCCCCGGTACATATCTCCATGACAGTACCCCGTCGGCAGACCCCTGATCTTTTCCCATAAAGCCTCGCCGTATGCAGCGAACTCTTCAGCCCTGGGATACTTCTTTTCCCGCAGAATATCTATGTACCTGCCGATATAAAAGTATTTATCCCGCTTCACAAGCGTGCCGGGATATGCCTTCATCGCGCTGTGAAATTTCCCCAGCAAAGCACCAATTGCCTCCGCATCCTGTTCCGGATCCACTTCTTTGCCTTCTATGAACTCATACAGAATATAAAGATGCTCTCCGTCTTCTTCACTCGTATGGACACAAGGTGAGCCATCCCAGGTAAAAATAACCGGCGGCACGGAAAATCCCTGTTTCATCAGAAATACATGTATCTCCAGTGATTTATGCACCGTATCAAAAAACGCTGGTTTCGTAATCCGCAGGAAATACTTATCCCTGCCGGAAAATACAGCATAAGCCATACTGCCGCTGTCCCGTACAAACTCCAGACTGTCAAAATACACGGGATAGTGCTCATTCAATATTTCCAGAATCTTTTCCTTCTCCATCATTTTTCCCTCTGTTCCTTAAACTCCTTTAATTCTGGTTTCACCCACCCCGGCCGGTAATATTCATCAACCAGATGAATCAGCGGCAAACCCGTCCGTTCATGCATCTTCTTTGCCAGAGTACTCTTCCCGGCCCCGCAGCATCCGATAATCAGAGCTTTTTTGTCCATAACCCTCTCCTCTCGCTTTTCCATTATATCACAGAATGCTTTTCTTTCCCCTTCCCTACGATCATGATATATTTTTATTACATCTTTTGCGGATTGCACAATGTATACCTGTAAATACGGGCTGCTGGAAGAAAGCCCTTGGTATTCCAGTCATTTTCCTGACAGTCTCCGGTGACGAGGCAAGTGTTAACCGGATTTTAACAGCTATCATTTGAAGACCGCCGGAAAACCTTGCAAGCGGCCCTGTATTTCATCTTGACATTGACGCAAGGTCAAGTGCTATTCTGGACATATACAAAACGAGAGGAGCAGAATTTATGGAGCTGGTGAAAATAACCGAGCTGACCGGTATGCTTGGCATCACATCCCGCAGCCTGCGTTACTATGAGCAGGCGGGACTGATCCGCAGCGTCCGGCCGGATTCGGGGAAGTACAGGTACTATGACGCCGCAAACATCGAGCGTCTCAGGCAGATCCTTGTGCTGCGCAAAATGCAGATTCCCGTCAAAGATATCCTCCGTATCTACGAAAGCGAGGATATGAGCGTCGTTGTGGAGACCTTTGTCAGCCGCATCCGCGCCATAGACGAGGAGGTAAACGCCTTAACCGACCTGCGCCGCATCGTTAACGATTTCCTTGCGACAATGACGCGGAACGGAATCACTAAAATTTCAGCGTTGCCGCTTTTATATGAAAGTATGGAAAAACAGCTGGATTCCCTGGAAAATAACAGGACCGGAAGCTATAAAGAGCTTGCCTCAATATCGGACCGTCTGACAAAGCCTGTGCAGCCTTCCCTTGTGCAGCTGCCCCCCATGCGGATTCTTTCCTCCTGCCTTAAGGAAAACAGCCAGATCTCCGATGTTGAAGGCTTCTCCCGCTGGGTGCAGATGCATGGAATCCCCTCAGGCAGGCCGGGCGCACATGAACGCTTTGATACCCGGACGGAGGCCGGTGATATCATTCTTCTAAAGCTTGCAAAGGACTTCCAAAACAGCAGCCCCTATCTGGATTACTATTGGGAAGGCGGCCTGTTTGCGGCGGCCGATCTGTATCTGGATGAGGATATGAACGCCGGCTTTTGCAGCCTCCTGTCAGCCTTTGATAACAATCCCTATTACGAAATAGACTATACCCATGGCGGCCGCCTGCGGCAGGAACCCCTGTTAGAGGATCTGATATCGCCGGACAG
>NZ_KE992674.1:0-14896 GCF_000466465.2 Clostridium sp. KLE 1755 | reverse complement strand
GCCGCCGCGAGCTTGTCTCCCTGCTGGTACCGGTGAAAAAGCGCCTGCCGGATCCCAAACTTTTCAAAGCCCCGGAGGAAATACCGCCGGATTCCATTACGCCTGAGGAAATCGAACGGGCCAATCCCGTGCTTTGGTCGAAGGATGTCCCCATGGATCAGCTGATACCCATCAACCATCCGCATTACCGCGTCACTGAACAGGGGGAAGCGGAGTATATTTCCTGGATCAGCACCCGGGTGCTGTCCACCAATGTGGAAGTCCGGCTTCCCTTCCGTGTCGATATTGATTTCCGTATTGGCGAAGAAAGCGGGGGATGGGGCCATGGCAAAAAAGAAGAAAGCATCCGTTTCCACCATGGCGACGATCTGAATTTTCTGTTCGGTATCAATATGTACAACCATACCGACGAAAGGCTTTCCCGGAAGGCCATTTGCTTCCACCAGCCGGTATTTGGCGACTATTACAGCTTTCCCGGACGGGGCGCAATCCTGCCTGAGGTGTATAATCACCTGACCTGGATTGTGGGCCAGAATCATTTTGCGGTCATTATCAACGAAGAAATCCGCTACTGCGGCAGGAATTTCCCGTATATGTCCGTTAATATGTATCAGGAACAACCCCGGCCGATTATTCTCGGCTCCGACAGCTCCATTAAAAAATATTACCGCGCCATACGCATTTCGCAGCTGGCACAGCTTCCAAAAATCAGGATACAGAAAGGGGCATTAACCATGGTTACCAGACAAAGCAATAATATCATACCCAATATCCACCGGCTTATCACCAGCGAATTCGGAGAAAATTACTGGTTCAGCGGCTGCGCCCGGTACGTTATGGAATCGCTTGGCGAATATACCGCGGAGCCTGACTTTGGCTACTGGTTTTTCGCAGGTCTGACCGGCGATATTCTTGCACAGGTATATTCTTATGAAAAATATATGGGAGAGGCCGTATCCTCCTGTATGTGCAACAGCATGGGCGGCAGCTATTTTCAGGGAATTTTTGAAAAGTGCGGCTATGCCTCCACCTTTGTAAGCCTGGAACAGCTTTGTTCCAACAGGGAAATGTATCTGCAGACGCTTATGGCCTATATTGACAAAGGCGTGCCCGTCATTGCCGTCACCCGTTTTGGCGGGGACGCTCCCTGGGGTATTTATGCAGGTTATGAGGAATACGGCAGAACCCTGCTTTATTTGTCGGGTGATAAAACGGAGCCTGAACGGATTCCCGCACAACAGGCAATCGATGAACAACAGACAGCGACCTATGCCGGCCAGGGCTGGCTGTTTATCGGTGAAAAGAAGCGCACAGTGGATTTGGCGCAGGTCTACAGGAACATTATTATCGATATGCCCCGGCTGCTCACCGTAAAAACGGACGGGTTCTGTTTTGGCCCGGAAGCCTTCCACGCCTGGGCTGAGAGCATAGAAAGCGGAAAATTCGACGCTATGAGCCTTGAAAGCTTTGAGGACGGCTGGGATTCCCATATCAGCAATATCTGCAACATGGCGACTAATGGCAGCTGTGTTTTTACCTTTCTCGACAGAGCGCGGGAACTGAATCCTGATTTTGCCTTCCTCGAGGATATCGGCAGACAGTACAGGCGCACGGCGGAAATCTGGAATAACGACAACGGAAATGATTTGGAAGCCCTGGGTGGAGGCTTTAATGTCACTCTTCCCAACCTCCAGGACAAAACCAGGCGCGGCAAAATTGCCGCAAAAATAAGGGAGGCCGCCTCATGTATGGATAAGGTACTTGAAATTCTGCACGCCAATCTGCCTGAACGTCCGTAACAACCGACGCCTGCCAGCATCTTCTCTTGATTTTTCCCCCACTGCCCTTTACAATAAGAGAAAAGCGGCCCTTGAGCCACTTTTCTCCAAAGGAAACTGCTGCGTTCCTCCTTTTCCTCATGGAAGGAGTGAAAATGTGCAGTAAAGTGACGCTTATTACAGAAGATATGCTCGCAGGCGTTTATCATCAGATAAAAACCTGCCGGAAGTGTCGGAACAGGAGCCTTAATGCTTACAAAAAAGCAAAAAAATACGCTGCTTTACATTCTGTTTGTTTTTATTTTGTGCTCTGCCGCCATGGATTTCGAATTTCTCGTCCTGAAAACGGACGAAACCTTCCTGGCGGAAAATATATTCTGCAAGCTTTTTGCCCTCCTCATGATTTATCTGTGTCTGGAAGACCGGAAACTCACCTGGAGAAGCATCGGCCTGCGCCGCAGTGGTATTACCAAAGGTATGATTCTGGGTTTTTCCATCGGTATTATTACCTTCACGGCCTCATACCTGGTGGAATTCATCCTACTTCTTATCCTTGGCAAATCTCCCAGGCCTGGTTTTTACCTCACCAGTTCTTCCCTGACCAACCGGACAGCCACCAAACTTACCGTCTCAGCGATCCTTATCTGCATTGCCGGAAATATCATAAATGTACTGGCGGAGGAAGGCCTTTTCAGAGGGCTTTTCTACAAGCTGGGCCGCCGCGCCCTTTCCGTAAAATATGCCAACCTGCTCCAGGCGCTGCTTTTTAGCATCTGGCATCTGATTACGGTTGTTGTATGGTACAGGCAGGGCAGCCTGACAATTCCCTCTGCGCTGCTTTTCGGCGCCGGCTATCTCCTCACCGCCGGTATCTCGGGCTTTGCATGGGGCCTGTGCGTCACGCTCACCGGTACTCTCTGGACAGGTATCTTCCAACATTTTTTTAATAATGTTATCGGCAGCTTCCTGCATGTAGTCACAGCTACAGGGACAGATGAGCTTCAGATATTCCGGCTTGCGCTGTCCAATGTGCTTTCCCTCCTTCTTGTCATACTGCTTGCAAAACACAAAAAACAGCCGGCCGGCCGCAGGCAGCGGAGCATGAAATCCATGCCCTCCAATGCAGTGCGGCACACGGATCCCAGCCCTTCCAACGCAGGACAGCGCTCAAAATCTTCAATTCCCCCTGCCGGAAAGGCATCAAAACCAGGACGGCGCAAACGGCGGGGCAATTAACCCCGATATGAGCCGCCGAAGCATACCTACATACTGAAGCATTTCCCCGGAAGCTGCCGCTTTTGCAGTCTTCCGGTTTTTTTATTACAAAATAGCATTGACATCCACAGATTACCTGCTATACTGTAATTACTACGACAGACATAGTACGACAGATGAAGTAAAATAAAAAGTTCCCCTGGCCTGGCAGATTGTTTCCGCCGCCTTCGGGAGTTAAAAGGAGCTGATGAGTTGATAAGCAGTGATGTCATCCGCGGCTACAATGATACCTTCATTCTTTTCTTTCTGCTGGACGGCCCCTCTTACGGCTACGAGATTTCAAAGCATATCAGAGAGCAGTCCGATGGAAAATACATTATTAAAGAGACGACGCTGTACTCCGCCTTCACAAGGCTTGAGAAAAACGGTTATATTGAATCCTTTTCCGGGGATGAGACAAACGGAAAGCGCCGTACCTACTACCGCATTACGGAAACCGGCCGGCGTTATTATGCGGAAAAGTGCGAAGAGTGGAAAGTAACCAAGGAAGTTGTTGAACAGTTCATACGTCTGTAAAGAAAGGAACCCTATGGAAACGATTAGAATTTATTTGGAAAATATGTTTAGCAGATTACCCCGTACTCCTGAAATAATCAAACTGGAGAACGATATGCTCCGGACAATGGAAGATAAATACGAAGAATTGAAAATGGAAGGCAAATCGGAAAATGAAGCCATAGGAATCGTTATTTCCGAATTTGGGAATATTGATGAACTCATTGATGAGCTGGGCCTGCTTTCCACAGCCGCAGAGAACGGCGCCGGCAACGGAAACGGCGGTTTCCGGGAAACAGGGAATTCTGGAGACGCCTCCGGCAGCCGTCAGGCGGAAGGCTTTGCGGACTATGACAGCGGGGATATTTACCTGTCCAGGGATCAGGTGGAGCAGGTAATCTCCGATACGAGAAAATATCACCGCATGATGGGCATCGGCATTGCCCTCTGCATTATCGGCCCTGCTTTTATGATACTTCTCGGCGGCATATTTTCACCTGACAGTCCCACCGCCGCCGGATTTATTCGTGATTTTTCCAGCCTTCACGGGCTGCTGACTCTGTTTCCCCTGTTTCTGGGCCTGGCCGTCGGGCTGAGCCTGATTATTTACGGAAGCAGCAGACTGGAGCAGTACAAGTTCCTGAAGCATTCCAACCTGATAGTAAGCCCTTCCCTCCAGTCGTTTATCATGAGTATGCAGGCTGATTTCCAGCCCCAATATGCTGTGATTACAACAATAGGCATTGTGCTGTGCGTGCTTTCTCCCTTTATCCTGATTATCATTTCCCAGATTGGTGAATCCACCTTCCTGGGCGAGGAAAACGGAGGGACCATCGGGGTTTTCTTCATGCTTCTCTTTATTGCCATCGCCGTATATCTCTTTGTAACCTCCAGCGGCGAAGAAGAAATTTATAAAATTCTGCTGCAGGAAAAGAAACGGAAGGCGGAAAAAAAGGAAGAACACTTCACCCATTCCTCAAATAGCACAGCAAAGACGATATCCCTGATCCTTTCCGTCTACTGGCCCCTTGTCACCTGCTTTTACTTTGTATGGAGCTTCTTTATCGGCTCCTGGTCAACCAGCTGGCTCATCTGGATTCTGGCCTCCGTTGTCAGGAATGTCCTCAGCTCCGTCCTGAAGGATCTGGAACCGGAAAAGAAAAGGAAAGAAAAAAAGAAGGAAGCGTAGCCTGCGCTTCCTTCCTTTTACTGCAACGGCATTTCCGGATTGATTTTATGCCGCCTATTTACCGGCTCCTTTTATGCCGCCGGTTTTTCTATAACAAATTCCTGGACTCCCATGAATCCGGGCGATACCTCATATTTTTCAAAGCAGACTACCGGGTTGCCATCGGCATTGATATAAAAATTTGTATTCTCATCTACCGTTTTAAATCCGTCAATTGCCGGCACATCATCCTCCAGCTGCTTACCGATTCCCCAGTAAACCACGTTTTCATCCGCCGCCGACCGTTCCTCCATCTGGCGCAGGATGCTTTCATTGGCGATTTCCACGTAATTATCACCCAGAAGATCCCGAAGGGTAAGCTCACGGTTCGAAGCCAGATCCAGGTTGTAATAATAACGCACCCCATAGGCCGCTACCCATACCTCATCCGTAGTCAGCACCATGGAAAGGATATTTCCCTCCTGATACTTCACCTCGTAATCCACATTGACGGCAATATCACGGTTGCCCCATTCCTCCTCAGTTCCTCCGGTAGCAAAAAAGGCATCCTTATATTCCGCGAACTTCTGTTTTGCTTCCGCCACATAATTATCCACTATGGACTGGATTTCGGCATTGATATCCCCTACAAAGGTTTCCTTCTGCTCTTCCGTGCTTCCTGCCTGCCCCTCTTCCACCTGGCTTTCAGGCTGGCCTTCCAGTTGGATTTCCGGAACCTTTACCGTAATATCATGTCCTTCATCCTTCTCGTGGTAGGAACGGATGGTCAGAACCTTTGCCAGGGAACCGATAACAGGAAGCTCACTCATTTCCCTTGCAAACACTTCACTTGTGTTGAGACCGATTGTCATGCAGACGAGCAGCGCTGCCGCGGCTGTACCGCAATACCTGAAGATCCTTACGGTATTGCGCGAGCGATGCTTTTTTAACGATTTCTCCTTATCCATGGAATGGATGGCATTATTCACCACATCGTTCAATTCTGCCGGGATTTCTATATTATCATAAACTTTTTTTCCATCTTCAGGCTTTCTCATAATTTATCTCCTCCAAACTTTTTTCCAGTTTTTTAAGAGCTGCATACAACCGTGATTTTACAGTGCTCAGATTCGTTTTCGTTACCTCGGAAATTTCCTGAAGGCTCAGCTCCTCGTAGAAACGAAGTACGACTACCGTTTTCATTTCCGGCGGAAGCTTCTGTATTTGTTCGTAGACTTCTCCTGATCCTGCGTCAGCTTTCAAAAATCCCTCTTCCTGGTATGGCTCTTCTCTCATCTCCGATGGTTCCGTACTGATTTCTTTTTTATGCCTGCGCAGATACTGCAGCGCTTCATTTACTACAATACGGTAAAACCACGTCTTCATTGCAGCCGGGTTTCTGAGTCCCCAGCATTTCTCCAGCGCCTGGCATATGGAATTCTGAACCACATCCAAAGCGCTGTCCCTGTCCTGTACATAACTATAGGCCAGCCGATAAAACTTTTCCTGGTTTTCCAGGATATAAGCCACTGTCAGGTCATAAATATCCTGCCTCATTTTAATCCTCCTCCTACTTGTTTTACGGAGCAAAATGCGAGTTTCCCTGGCGAACAGGGGATTTTCCTCCTGTATGCGGGTATTCATCCTGAGCGGATTACCCTTTCAGTATGGAAAAGCCAGGCTGTTATCGGCCGCTTTTCCGAATGGTCCGTTGTCCAACGTTTCCTTTCATACTATAGATGTACAGGTTTGGATAAAAGTTTGAAAAATAAATTATTTTTTGAAGGCAATAATTTTTTGTTCTGTCTCCTTTACGGATTCCTCCTGGAGCTTTTCCAGTATGGGAAAGCCTTTGACGCTTTCGGCCGCATATGTTTTCTGCAGCTCATATTCCAGCGGCAGCCACGTCCTGATATCACTTTGATTATGCTGGATTACTGCTTCCAGCTTGTCTAACGCCTTATAGACCCTGGCCTCCTTTGTCTGCAGCGCTTCCATTTCTTCAAACATTGCATGCAGCTCCTGATACAAAGGCTCCGGCAGCTCCCGGAGCAGTCCGTCCACCGCCAGCTTTTCTATTTCCTCATGCTCCCCCGTTTTTTCAAAGGTAGGAATATCCCCTGTTACGGCCTCGCCCAGATCATGCACAAGGCACATCCGGATAACCCGGTCAATGTTGATCTCCCCCAGCTCATCCTTCAGCAGGAAGGCCATAAGCGCCAGCCGCCAGCTGTGGGCAGCCACATTTTCCACAACTCCGTCCGACGTTACGCAGTGCCTTGGCACTGACTTCAGTTTTTCCGCTTTCCCAAGAAAATTAATTAATTCCTTAGCTTCCATACTCTCTTCCTTTCTTTTTATACCCGGCCTTTTCTTTCCTGAAAGGCGCCGGAGTAAATTCCTGTCCGTCACAAAAGCGCCGTACAAACGGCAGACCGGACTGCCAATGCAAGTGGCGCCGGACACACGGCTGATCCTCAAATCTAAAAGTAACCGTACCCTTCCAAAGAGTACGGTTACCATTATAATGCTTATGTACTTAAAAATGTAACTGTGAGGGTACTGAAAACATACCTCAGAATCTGAATTAGTATGCGATCATATCCTGATCAAGCGCGCTGATAGCATCATCGCTGATTCCGTAATATCCCTGCGCGTCCTTCTCCACCTTTACAATGATGGACTTTTCTGTCTGATATCCCAGGTTGGCCATATTGCCGTTGATTGTGTCTACCACCAGCTTTGCCAGCGCATCGTTAACCGCCTGCTCATCCGCATAATCATCCGCATTCGCATTGGCAATGAATTCATCCACTGCTGCGCTGATAGCATCTTCGCTGTTAACAATAACATCAATAGGGCTGATTACCACTTCTACGTTGAAATCATCGCCGTTCTTTACAGCTTCCTTCACTTCGAATTTGGACTTGCTGTAAATCTGATGATACATATCAACGATCTCCTGATATACCTCATCAGAAACGGTGTCCAGTCCATAATACTGGAGGAAGAAATCTGCTTCGACTTCCACACCCTGTTCATATTCTTCCTTTGCTTCTTCAGCTGTAATATCTACCATCTCCATATAAGCTGCGGAATCTCCGAGATAGATATTATTCAGTACGCCCTGTACGTACTTGCTGGCATCAAACCCGCCTGCACATGCGGTAAGCGCCAGTGCGGTCACCATTGCCACTACTGCTGCGGCCATTTTCTTCATTCGCATAACTATACTATGCCTCCCAAATTGTGAATATTTTGTGTCCTACATAATATTACCCTTTTGGTCGACAGGTGTCAATGGAGTAATTATTTATTAAGAATATTTTAAATATTCGTAACGGTTCACCACTATCACGCTTATCAACAAACTCCCTTTCATAACAGTTAAGGTGTCTGAGCCGCCGCATCACTTACGCTCTGGACCGCCCTGCCTGCCAGATATCTTGACAAATTAAAGCTCCTGATTCCCATTCTATCCGCTTTGTCCTGCATCCTACTGAAATAACTCTGCATGGCCATGGAATTTTCCGTCAGGTAAGCATAATTCTCCGGCTTCGCCAGCACCGGTGCAGCGTCTGCGGAAAGATGGCTCAGATAATTGAAATCCCTGTAACTGTTTTCCGCCTGTTCCGCCGCGTTCCCTTCCAAATTCACATATTGGATGTTATATCCGGCAATCCAGTAATCCGGCTTTGCAAAGGCAAGCACCAGATAGAAAACCGTCACCACCATCATACAGTACCGAAACAACCGGAAATCCGGGCGGAAAATAGTAACGATAATCCCCGCCAGCACAAAAGCCGTCACCGCCAGCGCCCACAGCACAATAATCCTCAGAAAGGTAAGCTGGCAAATCCTGATATACAGAATCATACGATATGCACTGGAAGCCACCATAATATAGGTACAAAGGGAAATTACGGTGAGAATGGCCTTCAGCACCCTGCTCTCCCTGAAAAAGCCCAGACATACCAGCACAATGGCCAGATTGATCAGACATACCGCCAGCAGCTGGAAAAAGCCCTGCCTTGCGTAGGATGAATACGTATATCCTTCAGGCAGCTTCATCTGCCCCATAAAGAGATATACAATCTGAATCATGCTGAACACCAGATACAAAGCCGCCAGCACCGAGGTAAAGGTAATCGCCAGCACCGGCTCCTGATTCCGGTTTTCCTTACACTCCTCCTTAATAACCCTGCTGTTCAGCATGGCAATAAAACAATAGGAACCAAGGAAGCCGAAGGCCAGCATACACAGGATGCACAGAATACTCAGGATATTAATGTGACGGAAAACCCGGACAAACAGATCCCTGAACACTGCGTCCGCGCTTACAAGAAGCGCCAGGATTAACAGCGTCAGAGGCACTGCCACCAGTATTCCCAAAGCCACATACCGGCCCTTTCCATCCTTTTTTCCCTCCTGGACAGCCTTTACCCGCCATGCGGCACCGTCGCTGAAGGGCCGCCCCAGACAGGCCACCGTTTCCAGCAGACACTGGCCGATGGCAAGCAGAAATTTGGAAAAATTCCATTTGCTGTCATCTAAATACTGATGAAGCATCAGGCTGATGGTGAGAAGAAAAAGTCCTGTTTTTGTAATGAGCTGTATGCTCAGATTGTCTGTGAGGAAAACGGATACGCCCAGCAGGAGCATGCTCACAACGGTGAAGGTACTGTCTTTTTTCAATGGAACCCCTGACCTTCTGGTACATAAGCCAAAATAGATAAGGGTTCCTGCGACGAAAAAAGGGTAGGTGATCCCCGATGCATTTTTATACAGACAAAATGTGTAAAACAGGGCATACACCGCGCTGGCCCATCCGAAAAAAGGAAAATTCCCGCGCATAACAGCCGTGCGCCGCTCTTCCTCCAGCCGCTGTTCTTCCATCCTGAGCTCCTCCGCCCTCCGGCGTTCCTCCTCCGCTTTCCGGCGCTGCTCCTCTTCCGCCATCCTCCGGTTGTTTTCTTCCATATAGTTTCCGTTTACCATGTCCATTCTTCCATAATCCATTCTGCTCCGGCTCCTTTCAAAGATCTTTCGGCTCAATTGCCCCATCCTCTTCCTCATCCTCCACATACTGCAGAATATCACCGGGCTGACAGTCCAGCGCCTTGCAGATGGAATTGAGAGTGGACAGACGTACCGCTTTTGCCTTGTTATTTTTCAAAATTGACAGGTTGGCAAGAGTGATATCCACCTCTCCCGCCAGCTCCGTCAGGCCCTTTTTCCGTTTGGCCATCATAACATCCAGATTAATAATTATCGCCATCTTCCACCTCCTAAATTGTCAGGTCATTTTCCAGCTTATAGGCCACCGCCCGGTCAAAAACCTGGCTCAGCACTTTGCTGAACAGCCCCGCAATCACAAATACGAGGATAACGATCATCACCGCCGGCGTCAGATACAACAGCAGCCTTCCTGCGGTGACAAGGGCGATCAGGAAGCTGTAGGTCCCCATCCTGTTCAGGCTTTTCACATTTGCCTCCACAAAACAGTCGTTGGCAAGCACCGTACGGAACATATTCCGCAGTTCATACAATATCAGCTCCGCCAGCACGCCGGAAATCGCAAATAATATCACCAGATGAATATAAAACTGTTCAAAATAGGAATTGAAATGCCCGTAAATCTTCACGGAAACCGGCAGCGTCACCGTTACCGCAATCCCTGCAAAAAACATAAAATCCAAAAGCCCCTTTGTAAAACGTGTGAGTGTATTTCCCTTCATCCCTTCCTGTCCTCCTGCAATCATTAAATAAACCTTTCAACCACATACAGCCTTGCGGCTTCACCATCAAACAGAAAATATACGCAGGATCCATCCTGCTTCTTATCCTTCCCCATATCGGTAATCGATTCAAAATCCGGATACCATTCCTTCTTCCCGTCCAGCCCGTCAAGAATTTCCACAATCCGCTTCCTGTCGGCATCCTGCAGTCCTTCCGCGTTCCCCCATACGGGAACCTCCTTCCCCTCCCGGTATTCAAATACATGATACCGCTCTCCGTCCCCATGAAAGCTGGGCCCGCTGTCAATCTCATAAACCTCCACACACCCTGCTGGAAGAGAAAGCCCCCAGTTATTCCTGATAACCTTCAGGTAAGAATTCCTCCCCGCCGCCCGCTGTATCATTGGAAGCCCTGCTGCCAGGACAACCGCAATAACTACTGCAATCACTGAAATCAGTTTCTTCTTTTTATTTTTCATTGTCCATTCTCCTTTGCAGCGGTACAACAGCCCATAAAGTTTCCTGTTTCTCCCATGTATCTCATCCCTTTTCCATAAAATAACACTATGCGCATTGAAAGTCAATATATTTTTATTGTTTTACAATAAATATTTATTAAGTTAAGGAAAGCGCATTCAAAATATTATATTTATTTATTTGACTTTCCGGCAAATTAATGGTAAACTAATATAGAGGCAGTCCCGGGTGAATGGCTGCCGCACCGATAAATGAACGCAGGTAAAAGTCACTTAATTAAAGTGGCTTTTTCTTTTTATAAGCAACAAGTCAGGAAGATGTGCCTGTGCGTGCAGCTGACGACTGCCTTGAATATCAGATATTCCAGGATTTCAGGATAAATGCCCGGTTATTTACAGCCGGATATCTGGCTTGAGGCGCAATGGATACACGGGAGGCCTCCCGCTATCCGGAAAGAGGTGGTTTTATGGCAATACAACGAGTTCTGATAGGTTGCCCCGTACGTGAAAAAAGCAGTATTCTCCGGGCATTTCTGATTTCCCTGAAAAGTCTGCTTCACAAAGATTTTCTTATTGATTATGTTTTTGTTGATGATAACGAAAAAGAAACCTCCAGACAGCTTCTGTCTGCTTTCAAAAGAGATGGCTCCTCAGTTACGGTTTTACCCGCAGTAAAAGGGAAAACCGAAACGAGTGAGATAACAGATATAAGAGATGAAACCAGGCTGGTACGCGTGGCCGGATACCGCAACCGAATTATCCGTTACGCCCTGCAGCACGATTACGATGGACTTTTCCTTGTGGACTCGGACCTGATACTCCATCCGCAGCTCCTGGAATATCTGCGCGCTTCCGGGAAAAAGGCTGTTTCCGAGCTGTTCTGGATAAAGAACCGCCTTGGCACGCTCTCCCGCCCCAACGCATGGCTCATGGAAAAAAGGGCTTTGGATTCAGACAGCCGCAATGCCGCCATGTATAAAAAAGAAGCGGAACGAAGGAAACAGAAATTTTCCAACTGCCTGAAAACCTCCGGGATCTACCAGGCCGGCGGCCTTGGCGCTTGCACCTATCTGGACAGGGAAGCCCTTACCGGGGGCCTCCGTTTCACACCCGCCCCCAATCCGGACACCCATGACAAAGATATATTTTTCTGTCTCCAGTCTTCCTCCCCTGACCTTACACTGTACGTGGACACCGCATATCCGGCATACCATATACATCTGGACAAGGACCTGGAAGGCGCCCTGGATTATATCAGAAAAAGCCGAAGCACACAGCTCACCTTCAAAGAGCCCATCATAAACAGCTTCCGCTATAAACTGGAAACCCCTGCAATGGTCTAGGAAAGATAATTATCCGCCCCATTCCTCCGGGAATCTGCTGAGAAAGAACCACAGCTGCGCGCAATCCCGCCTGATCCGCAGCCGCGCGGCCGCCCTTCTCACAGATTCCCTTTTTAATCCCTCCGTATATTACAGGCTCTGCAAGCTGCATTAATTCGCAGCCTGAAAGGAACCTCCGCACTTCTCCTCCAGCACATGAATCGCATGATAAAACATTTCATTTACCGGCGTAGCAATTCCCAGCTTGCGTCCATATTCAATTACAGTCCCTGCAAACATATCAATTTCCGTCCGTTTACCTGCCTCCAGATCCTGCAATGTGGACGGCTTGTTCTGAAATGGAAGCGCCATCAGCGTTGATTCCTGCCTGTCCATATCCTCTTTCCCCAAATCCACACCCAGCTCCTGCGCAATCAAAACCACCTCTTCCATCGCCTTCCGTCTGATTGCATTGGCATGATCGCTCGTTCTGAACACCCCAAAAGGAATTCCCAGAAGCGCACATGTCAGGTTCTCCCCAACATTGCACATGAACTTAAACCAAATCCCCTTTATCATATCCGGATCAATAATATTCATTATACCACAGCGGTCAAAAACCTCCTTAACCGCCAGCACCCTGTCCGTATAAGCGCCTTCCTCATTCAGCTTTTCCCCGAAATGGATATTCCCCAGCGCCGGATCATAGCTGGTACACCCATCCTTCATCACAACGGAAACCCGCATATAAGAATAAAGCACTTTGTCCTCCCCATACGCCTCTATTACCCGCTGCTCACTGTCCACACCATTCAGCACCGAGAGAATCACCGTATTCTCTCCCACCTGGTTCCGGATATCCTCAATTGCCTGATCCAGCCCATACCCCTTCACGGCAATAATCACTAAATCCGCAGGCTCACCGCACTCTTTTGGATCAACCACAGGAAAATACCGGCGCGTACCATTTATTACAATTCCATTATCCTCCAGCCGCTTCTTCCGATTCCCTCCGGCAATCACCCTGAAATTATCTCCGAATTCCTCATAAAGCCTGGGTGCGAAATACGCTCCCATAGCCCCCAGACCAATCAATGCCACCGTATGAACCTGCCTCATATTCTTCTCCTTTTCCCTCATCAGCAAAAATTTCCCGTATCTTTTCAGCGCCGCGAATCCCTGCAGCCTCAGCCCTTTCCACCCGTCCGGGGCCGCCGGAACTCCCCGCATTTCTACTCCAGTTTAATTCCTGCCAAAGCTTATGTCAAACGCCATTTTTATTCCCTGCCCACACCAATAAAATACATAAATCTGACTAAGATAATACATTTTTTTCCGGCCGCCCTTATTGTAATATCAGGCTGAGGGACCTACTTGGGAAAGCCGCGCCAAACGCGGAGAATGGGGTATTTTATGAGCAAACTTATACTTGATTTCAACTGGCTGCTGGGACACCTGCGCCGCATCTACTTTATGGCTCTGCCCGAAAACGAAGAAGACTACGAAAAAAGCCGCGGCTACTACATAGCGGGGGATTCCGCCACACAAACCATCGCCCAGCTGGCAGGCGGGACCTTCCTCGTCTCCTTAATGCTCTCTGTCAACATCCCGGACGCCACCATTGGGGTCATCACCTCCATGGCGAGCTTTGCCGCCCTTTTTCAACTCTTCACAATGCAGAAAATCAACCGCCTCAAAAAAAGGAAGCTCTTTGTCTCCCTCTGCGTCCTCCAAAAACTCTTCCTCGCCCTGATATTCTTCATCCCCCTCATGTCCCTGGAAAACCACGCCGCACAATTCCTTATCATTGCAGGCTACTTTTTTGCCCAGGCCTGCACACAAATCGGCACCCCCGCCACCCAGGACTGGATCGCCACCCTCGTCCCCATGGAATTACGCGGCCGCTACTTCTCCCGCAAAGACGCCATCGCCGTATTCGTCACCGTTACCACCATGCTCATTGCAGGCGTCATCATGGACAAAACAGCCGGACCGCTCCAACACATCGGCTTTCTCATCAACGGCAGCCTCATCCTCATCCTGGTAATCCTTAACTTCTGGGCCTTCAGCTGCATGAAAGAGCCCCGCCATGCCCGCCTCAACGCCTTCGGCCAGGAAATGCACGGCCACCTTGCCAGAAAAAACAAAGAAGACGCCCCTGCCAGACAAAAAGGCGTCCTGAAAACAGAAATCCTCGAAGCCTTCCGCAATCCCGACTTCCGCAAGGCCTTCTGGACCAATATCCTGTGGCTTACCGCCTTTTACACCTCCTCCCCCTTCAACACCAGCTACCAGATAAAAGATCTCAGCCTCCCATTCACCTTCATCATGGTAGTGGGCTTCTTCGGCAACCTCATAAGAATTGCCATCACCCCCATGGTAGGCCGCATGGGAGACCGCTACGGCATGGCCTGCATATACAAATACTCCCTCGTCGGCATACTCCTCAACTTTGCCTTCATGGCCCTCTCCGTCCCCTCCAACGCCTACCCTATGACCATTGCTGCCACCATCTTCTCGGCAATAGGCTGGAGCTTTGCGGGCATCGGCCTCTTCGGCATACAGCTTGAACTCATAAACGAGGAAAAAAGAACCCTCCAGCTCTCCATCCTCTCATCCATCGGAGGCGTTTACGGCTTCCTCG
>NZ_KE992673.1:0-1877 GCF_000466465.2 Clostridium sp. KLE 1755 | reverse complement strand
GAGACTGTCTATATAACTGTGTATTGTAGTAAATTGGTATGTACCCGGTTTCCTTTTCGACACTCCCCAGTTTGGTTTTACCTATGTTTGCATGACAGTTTTTTTCAAAATACGACGTTTGTTTATATGAATAGTATTGCCGCTTTCCGGCAATACTATTCTAGTTTTCCCTTTATTTTTTCTTCATTTATTATGGCATCATTGGAACCAAATACGATATTTTGCTGATAGATCTTTTCGATCTCCCTTTCATTGTAAAATCCAAATAACATTTCAAGGATCACCTCGAACTGTTCCTCCGTCAACGGCTCTCTATCATACTCCATAACTCGATATGCTACACATGCATATGCTGTTGCTGCATCATGTGTCATAATCCCACGCTCCTTTCACACCATCCTTTTATTGATAGTTATTACCGTAGCTGCAGGCTTTATTCAATAACGATCCTGAACAAAGCCTGCAGCTGCGGTACTATACGTTAACAAAAGAATATTGGATGGGACGGCTCCCTGCACAAGCCTCTCGGGAAGATCGCGCGTTCTCTCAGGCGATGGTTGCCCTGTCGCCGAATTCGATGATAAACTGTCCGTAAGTCTCGCCCCAATCCCGATAGGGCATGGACCACTTTTCTGTTATATCCCGCGTTGTCAGATACAACGTTTTCCTTAGTGCATCGTCATTAGGAAAAACGGCTTTATTTTTTGTCACTTTCCGCAGCTGCCGGTTAAATCCCTCCAGGGTATTCGTTGTATAGATGAGGCGGCGTATCTGTGGCCCATAGCTGAAATAGGTGGAGAGGTTTTCCCATTTCATCTGCCAGTTCTCAACGACCGCACGATACTTCTTCCAGCTGTCCTTCATCGCCTCCAGGTTCATGAATGCGATCTCCTCACTTTCGGCCCCGTATACCCGTTTCAGATCCTTCATAAATGCCTTGGAATCCTTATAGGCTATATATTTCATGGTGTTCCGTATTTGATGGATAATGCATAGCTGGATCCTTGTTTCAGGAAATACGGTTTTGATCGCATCAGGAAATCCCTGCAAGCCATCGATACAGGCGATCAGGATATCTTTCACTCCACGGTTTTTCAGTTCATTACATACCTTCAGCCAGAATTTGGCACCTTCATTTTCACCGATCCAGATCCCCAGGATGTCTTTTCGGCCTTCCGCGTTAATCCCCAGAGCGACATAGGATGCCTTCGTGACGATCCGCCCTTCTTCACGGACTTTATAGTGCACAGCATCCAGAAATACAACCGGATAAAAACCATCCAGGGTCCGGCTGTACCACTCCCTTGCTTCCTCCATGATTTTATCCGTTATATTAGACACGGAGGCCGGGGATAATTCAATCCCGTAAAGTGCCTGGACATGGGAAACGATGTCACGAACAGTCATCCCCTTCGCATACATAGAGATAATCTGTGCTTCCAGTCCCTCCTCGATCACAGCCCTCTTTTTAATAACTTCCGGTTCGAATTCCCCTTCCCTGACTCTTGGGACATCAATGTCAATGCTGCCGTAAGAAGTCTTTACTTTTTTAGGTGATGTTCCATTCCGCTGCGGGGTATTCCCCTTACTTTTTTCATCTGTGATATAATCTGTGATCTCGCTTTGAAGGATCTGTTCGATCGCATCCTTTACCATTCGCTGGACAAGTCCGTTTGGCCCTGTGATATCCTCCATGGTACTGCACTTGGAAAGTTCCTCCTGATAATTAAATCCTGATGTCATATCCCTTAACCTCACTAAATTTATTTACCAATTTATTCCACTTACATGCAGTATTGTCAGTAGTAATGATACCTATTCAAAAAAGAGGTGTGTCGAATAATCTGCACGTGATACACAGTTTATTTGACACACCC
>NZ_KE992672.1:0-8140 GCF_000466465.2 Clostridium sp. KLE 1755 | reverse complement strand
AATAATTAGGGAAAGTGACTTTTCCCGATGAAGTTACTATAACAGAAATCCCCTTCCTATACAAGCTGGTTGTTTAAGAAGTATTTTTTAAAACCGTCCAAAAAGTATTGTTAAAAACTGTAACAGTCCGGAAAAAACAATCCGGCTATCTGAAATTCAAATTTCAGGACAGCCGGATTTCCGTTTTCCTCCTTCTTACTTATGAGACATATACCGGTTCCATTCCAAGCGTATCCTCTTCCTCCGTATGCTCTGCGTAGTACTGCGCCTGCGCGTTCCACAAACGTGCATACAGACTGTCTTCCCCGGCCAGTAGCTCCTCATGTCCGCCCCTCTGGACCAATCGTCCTTCCTCAAAGACTGCAATATCATCGCAGAACCGGCAGGAGGAAAGGCGGTGGGAAATATAAACGGCGCTCTTGCCGCCCACCAGTTTTTCAAAACCCGAATAAATCTCATACTCTGCAATAGGATCAAGCGCAGCCGTCGGCTCATCCAGGATAATAAAGGGCGCATCCTTATATAAGGCCCTGGCCAACGCAATCTTCTGCGCCTCCCCGCCCGATATCTCCACACCATCCTTATCAAAATCCCGGTATAAAGGCGTATCAAGCCCTCTGGCCATTTCCTTCAGCCTGTCCCCGAAGCCGATCTGCCCCAGGCTGGACGCTGCCCTTTCCCGGTCTATGTCCACAGCCGCAGCCACATTCTGTCCCAGTGAAAAAGAAAACAGCCGGAAATCCTGAAATACCACGGAAAACAGTTCCAGATATTCCTCATAATTATATTTGCGGATATCGATTCCGTTCAGAAGGATTTCTCCCTCCGTAGGATCATACAGACGGCAGAGAAGCTTGATAAAAGTTGTTTTGCCGCTGCCGTTTCTCCCGACTACGGCAAGATGCTCACCAATCCGCAGCTTCAGGGAAAGATGCCGCAGCGCCCAATCTGAGGAACCAGGATACCTGAAGCTCACATCCTTGAATTCTATTTCAAATTCATTGTCATCCCTTTTTTCCACAGGAATGCTTCCCTGATATTTCACAGGCCTGGAATCAAGAATCCCAAGATAATTTTCAATAAAAGGAGTCTCTCCCCGCAGTTCCGCCAGGCCGCCGGCCATCTCGGAAAAACCTCCGGTAAACTGTGTCACAGCCCCCACATACTGTACTATCATTCCGGCGCCGAAGGCGCCTGCAATGGCTCTCGCCCCTATGAAAAAATAAACACAGCCGCTCAGAAGCATGCCCAGGCCCGCCTTCATCATTTCATAAAAACCGGTAAGAAGACCTTTTTTTCCCAGCCTGTCAATATCCAGGGACTTTTTCAATCCTTCCAGAAGAAGCTTTTCTTCTCCATAAAGACGAATCTCCTTCCCATATTTATATTGCGTGCATTCTCCAGAATAGTAAGCAAAACTCCGGTTTCCCTCCATGAATTCCTTATAAAACTGCATCTCCCTTTCCGTCTGCCTGCGATTCAGACACACAGTACACACCAATGCTCCAGCCAGAAGAAGCAGCATCAGCAGGGAAGCCAAACCAGAAGTAAAAAAAGAGGTCCCCCCTCCATAATCCAAAAAAGCCGGTACAGCGAAAACAACCGAAGCCACAATGGTGCAAATCCCTTTCACCATCCTCTGCACATTGTAGATTGTCCCCCAACACAGGGCTCCATCCATCGTCCTTCTTTCCAGATAGTACCTTTTCTTATTCTGATATCCCGCATCTCCCAGGTTTTCAAAGTCAGTCTTCAGGAATGTATCTCCCACACTACGCAGTTCCTTCCACATCACCTTATTCTGGGCGACGCTGTTTATTTTCCCGATTCCCTGTGAGAATAAAAAAACGGTCAGGTTGCATATAAGCGTAAGCAGTACATAGCTTCCCAGCCTTTGCGCATCCCTGCCTCCTATCAGCTCATTCAGGATTCTGGCGCTGAAATACAGATTCACAAAAGGACCGGCAACCTGCAGCATGGCCTGCGCTGTTACGCACCACCAAAGCTCAGGCGCAAAGCCGTGGTAAATTTTGACCAGGCGCAGCAGCAGATGCATCTGATATTTGTAGCGTTCCCTTTTTTCCGTTTTCATACCGCAGGCCTCCCTTCCGCTTTTTTCTTATAATAATGGCTCTGAACCTCATACATATGGGCATAAGCGCCTTTGGCCGCCATAAGCGCTTCGTGATTCCCCGTCTCCGTAATCCTTCCGTTCTCAAGAAACAAAATACGGTCGCAGAACCGGGTGCTGGAAAGCCTGTGGGAAATATAGAGTGAAGTCCTTCCTTCTGTCAGCTCCCCATAGCTTTGATAAAGTTCATTTTCAGCGATGGGATCCAGTGCGGCCGTAGGTTCATCCAGAATAACAACAAACGCCTTTTTATACAGTGCCTTTGCCAGCAGAAGCTTCTGCCTTTCCCCTCCGGACAGCTCTACCCCATCCTCATTCAGCTCCCGGTTCAGCAGGGAATCCATTCCATAAGGCAGCTTTTGTACCCTGTCCCACAGGCCTGCCAGCTCCAGGCAGCTTTTAACCCGCTCCCTGTCCATATCCTCCATGGCGCCCGAAACATTCTGGGCTATGGTAAAGGGCATGAAATTTGCTTCCTGGAACACCACGGAAAAAAGCCGATAGTACTCATCCCTGCTCAGCTTCGACATATCCTTACCATTAATCAGAATTCTTCCTCCGGTAGGATGATACAGCCCGCACATAAGCTTGACACAGGTTGTTTTCCCTGCGCCGTTCAAACCCACCAGCGCCAGCTTTTCACCGGCCCTGATATGGAAACTCAGATCACGAAGCGTATCCGCCTCCGCGTCCAGATAACGGAAAAAAACATGCTCAAACGTAATATCCACGGCCCTGTTTCCCTCCGTATCCAGGCATTCCTTCCCGTCATTGACAAATCCGTCCGGCATCTCCAGGAAATCCCGGAATTCACAGCACTGTACGCTGAACCGGTTGATTTTTTCCACCTGCTTAGTGATATCGTTAAGCCACTGGGAAACTCCTGCCACCGCGCCGAAATACATGGTAAAATCCCCCGGGGTAATGCTGCCCTCCAGCACCATACGTATCAGCAGCAGATAGCATGCGCCGTCACGCAGAAGATTCAGAATCCCTTGCAGTACATCATCCGCGAACCACCACAGCTCATTTCTTGCGCACAGCTTTATCATGGCCGGAAAATATATGGAAAACAGTCCGCCGAACCACCGGCTGATTTTATATATCCGCAGATCCTTCCCCGCGGCAAAGTCTGTGGGGGCAGCAAACAGATAATTCAGCTTCCGCTCCAGATCCGCCGATTCATCCCGGATTCCAAGCTCCAGCTTCTTAATAATCCGGCCCGCAATATATATGAGCGCGGACATAAGCACAAGCGCCGGAAGCACTGCAGGATGAATGGATGATACAATTCCCGCGTAGATAATCAGGCCCAGGGCATCTCCGCAGATTCCCACAACACAGTCCACTACCGCTTCCCCGCCCGCCGAGCTCTGATATAGAAACTGCAGCGCCTTTTCCTTTTTCCTCTGACCGCCGCTGCTTTCAATATTTGGAAAATCCGTGGTAAAAATCTTTTCCGCCCACAGATACATATAATTCATCCGGTTTTTCAGCCCGATGGCAAAAAGCTTTCCCTGTGCAATGTATTTGTCATACATGTGCAGGGCGCACAATAATGCTGTAAAAATCACAAGAGTTACCGCCAGCCTCCCATAGGCCGCCCCTTCCGTTACGCAGTTGATTACTTCTCTTGGAAGCAATATTCCCATCAGCGGAATCAGTACTACGCACGGTATTCTGGAAAATGCCTGTACCAACCCCCTGCTGTCCCATCCCCACCATTTGGAAAGTGCATAGCGCAGGTTTTGCAGCGTAGTATACGTGAGCTTTTTCTTCTTCTCTTCCATATCCTTTTCACCATCCTGTTTCCTTTTTATGTCTGGGATAAGAATAGCATTTTCTCCCGGTAAAAATAAAAATCGTGCACAAGCGGTATTCCCTCATGCACGAATGGTTTTTATAAACAGCCCCTAATTTTTATAAACAGCTCCTGGTTTTTACAGTGGCAGCATAACCTCGGTTGCAAACACGCCCTCTTCCGTCTGGCGGTTTACATACCCTCCGTTCTGTTTCACAATACCGTCAATCCTCATCAGGCCAAAGCCAAAACGGGCCTGTTCATCCCGACCGCTTTTGGAAGAAAGGAAACGGCCTCCCGTTTTTTTCAGGTTATCTCCTGCGGAGTTGGTGACGGAAATATACAGCTGCTGCTTCATAACCCCTATGTAAACCCGCAGGAATCTTTTTTCCGGCTCCTCTATCCTCATGCAGGATTCGATGGCATTGTCCAGCAGATTTCCCAAAATGGAGCAAAGATTCACATCGGAAACAGCCATGTGCTCAGGCACCCTGGCCTTTGCATTGACCGCTATTTTCCTCGCCCCGGCAAGCGACAGCTTACTGTTTAAAATAGCATCCGCCATCACATTTCCCGTCTTTAATACCTGATCCACGCTGTTCAGATCCTCGTTCAGGTTCTGCAGATACCCCTCCAGGCGCTCCGTCTCCCCATTCTGTACGAAAACCAGCATGGTCTGGATATGATTCTTAAAGTCATGCCTCCACCCCCGCATCTGGCGGTACATATTTTCCACTTCATCCACCTGCCTGCCGATCAGATCATTCTGGAAGCCTTCAATCCTTCGGTCCACCAGACGGGTCAGATACCATCTGAAAAGAAAGAACAGCCCGATCCCCGCCAGAATAATTCCCAATCCGCCTGCGGCTGCCAACCAAAGTTTCATCTCATACCTCCTGCTCTTCCCTTAAATAATAAGAAACAAAGGCCCGGTTTACCTCCGGGAACAGCCGTCGGCTGATGGGTATGGCTGTCCCGTCATCCAGCAGAAGCTCCGTTTTTTTCAGCCGGGCCGCAAATCCAAGTCCCGCAATATAGGAGCGGTGGCACCTGACAAAACGCCCACCCTCCAGCTGCTCCTCCAGGGCGCGGATTCCACACCGCACTTCTGCAGTCTCACCCTTGAAATGTATCTGCACGGTATGGGCAAAGGCTTCAATATATGAAATATCCTTCTGGAAAACACGTACCCGTTCCCCCTCCACCGTGGTAAGAAGCAGATAGCTTTCCTTCACATCCTTTTTCACAGCCTTGTCCAGACATTGAAAAAGCTTGTCCTTTTTTACCGGCTTCAGCAGATAATGAAGGGCCGCCACATCATAGCCCTCCTCTATGTAATCAGGAAGCGCGGTGATGAAAAGTATTTCCAGTTTTTCATCCATTTCCCGCAGATACTTAGCCAGCGAAACACCGTTTTCCCCCTGCATCTGAATATCCAGGAGGATCAGCCACCAGTCCTTTTCCTCCTCCCAGGCAAAGCGGAAGGCCTCCGCGCTGGAAAAAATCTTAATCTGTACCGGCAGGCCGGAATTGGCGGCCCATTCTGCCACATATTTTTCAAGCATACCCGCCTGCTGCGGTTCATCATCACATATGGCTGCCTTCAGCAACATCTTTTTGCTCCTGTTCCCTGTCTTGTAAGGCGCCGCTTTCTTATATGAAAGAGACGCCTTAACCAGTTATATGAAATGCTTTAAATAACAGTCCAGCTTTCGGCAGAGCTGTTACTGCTTTAATCCTCCAGGATCAGATACTCCTTGTATTTGGCGTAATCACTTTCCCGACAGCTTACGAACAGCCTTACTCCCTCGGCCAGGTACTCCTGGCTGATAACCGTCGCATGATCGTTAAAATAGCCTACTATCTCCCCTTTTTCATACGGAATGAGGAAGGAGCCTTCCCTGTTTCCTGAAAATACCCTTTCCTTAATCATCCGCAGAAGCTCCTGCAGCCCGCATCCATCCAGGGCCGACATGAAAATTTTATCCCCGTCAACCTTGGGCAGCTCATCTTTCTGCATAACCAGATCCGCCTTGTTCATCACATAAATACAAGGTATTTTTTCAGCTCCCAGCTCCCGCAGCGTTTCCGCGGTCACCTGCATGTGCTCCCTGTAATGCTCATCAGAAGCATCCACCACTTCAAGCAGCAAATCCGCATACCGGACCTCATCCAGGGTGGAACGGAAAGCCTTTACCAGGCCATGGGGCAGCTTGCTGATAAACCCGACCGTATCCGACAGAAGAAAATCCTTTTTATCATTCTGCGTGATTTTACGCACTGTGGTGTCCAGGGTGGCAAAAAGCATATCCTTTGCCATTACCATTTTTTCCTCTTTCCCCACATAGGTCTCCACCATCTTATTCATCAGGGTGGATTTCCCCGCATTGGTGTAGCCTACCAGCGCCACCTGCGGCAGCGCGGACTGATTCCGGCGCTTACGCTGCGTATTCCTGTCATGCTCTATGGCTTCCAGCTCCCTGCGAAGCTCGCTGATCCGCTTTTCTATTTTTCTTCTGTCCAGCTCAATCTGCTTTTCACCGGTACCCTTATTGCTGAGGCTGCCGCTGGCGCCGGCCTGCCTGCCCAGCGCTTCCCTCATCCCTACCAGACGGGGCAGCATATACTGCAGGTTGGCCGATTCCACCTGAAGCCTGGCTTCCCTTGTCTTCGCCCTGCGGGAAAAAATCTCCAGGATCAGGTTGGTTCTGTCCATAATGGGCACCCCCACCTCCTTCTGCAGGTTTTTCAGCTGGGAGGGGGAAAGCGTTTCATCAAAAATCACATAATCCAAATCCATCTGGTCAACAGCTTCCTGTACCTCACGTACCTTTCCGCTTCCAATATAAAATGCGGGATTCGGCGTTGACAGATTCTGTTCTATAATAGCCGCAACCTCCATCCCACAGGCCTCTGCAAGGCTTTCAAGCTCCCCCATAGCGGTTTCAAAATCCGGGTTATCATCAATATTTACTCCCACCAGAAGGACACGGGAGATTTCCGTCTGATCCATATTATTTATTTCGTTCATTCTATCCTCTTTTCCGCGCCGCTTTGTAATTTGCTGCAGGCTCGAACAAAGCCCCAGGCTTGCGGCAGCAGCGCAGACACAAACCTGTTATCTATATGCTGCTTTTATTATTCTTCCTTAATCTGATAAATTTTTTAATCCACATGCTAAACATATCTGTCGGAACTGTAAAATACATTTGACAGTCCCTTACCTCCTTTTTCTCATTTTCAGGTACAAAAAAAGAGATTGCTTCCCGCAGTATCCGGAAAACGGCAATATGCCCGGACTCCTGCCTGTAAGAAACAAATATTATTCCCCATATATATGGCAGCATACAAAAAAATCCTACAACTGTCCGGATTCCTGACAGCTACAGACTTCTTTCCGCACCGGCGGTATCTGTTCCCGGCCGGATTGCAGAAGGCTACTGTGCCATATATTTTATTCGGGAATAACTATCTGAATCTTATTCTAATAATCAATCTCTCTGACCTCTGTTTTTCTGAATATTTGATTGTAAGTACCTGAAAATGTAATTACATTCTCATGATAGTTTGGAGAATGGCTGTTGTCAAGATAATTATTTGAAAATTGAGTAATATAAAATGTCCAGGCAACAGTACAGTTATCCCGACTGATGCGTTTATCCTGTGAATATACAAACCATAAATAAAAGAATCTTGAAATATTTGTCATAAAACAATATAATTGCAAGATAGATATGTTATAAAGTTTATTACAAGGGGGAAAGAAATATGACAACAGTACAGGTTGATCCGGGTGTCTGCGGATTTATAACAAAAGTAGAGGCAGTATCCGAAGATCAGGAAGAAGTAAAAATAACAGTGAAATCAGGATGTGAGAGCGTCCGTAAAATGATGGAGGAACTGGGAGACACCTTTGATGCCTTTGAGCTTTGCCTTACGAAACCGGGACAGGGTCCGTTGTTTGAATATGCGGGAGATCATTTCCCGATCCATGCAGCCTGCCCTGTAATTGCAGGAATCATCAAATGTGCTGAAGTGGAATGCAAACTGGCTCTGCCTAAGGATGCGCAGATAAAGTTTATTTGAGCATAACAGACTCATAACCGACTCCGGAGTCGGTTATGAGTCCGGATAAATGCCCGGGGCATGCACCCGTACGGGCGGCCCATTGTGCACAAAGGGTGTGTCAAATAAACTGTGTATCACGT